>CAJXRC010000018.1 GCA_913058405.1 uncultured Colwellia sp.
ATCAATGCCTTGCCTAAATCGTTTTTTTCTCCCACTGAAACATGCATTTTGAATGGTCACGGGTATATGTCACTATTAAATTAATTCAACATTAAACGTCAAGAAGATCACGTACTAACATTAATGCAGCAATACTGCGTGCTTCAGTAAAATCTGTTTGCTGTAATAGCTCTTTATAGTCTTTAATTGGCCAAGATACCACTTGTAATGGCTCAGGTTCATCCCCTTCAAGTTCAGCACTGTAAAGATTTTTCGCTAGAAATATCGTCATTTTTGCATCAAAAAAAGCAGGGGCCATCATCATTTCTGTGATCTGATGCATTTGCTCACAACCATAACCAATTTCTTCTTGAAGCTCTCGATTAGCCGCTTGTTCTGCAAGCTCACCTTCATCAATAAGGCCTTTGGGGAAGCCTAGTAAATAACTGTGCGTACCCGCACAATATTCACGTACCAACAATAAAGTATCTTCATCAATCATTGGTACTATCATCACGGCGCCTCGACCTGAGCCCATCATGCGCTCATATTGCCTTTGTTCACCGTTACTGAAAGTAAGATCAATTTGTTCAATGCCAAATAGTGCACTTTTAGCCACTTGTTGGCGATGAGTAATGATAGGTAATTGGTTTTCATCTGCCATAATTATAGCCACATTGGTTAATTGCTTTTCCTTAGATATCACTATAATGACACGATAAACAATACTTTTGGAATAGCAAAATGGTAATATTTATTACACTGAATGTTTTTTTGAGGATTGGCTAAAATGGCGAGTATTAATTGGTCAGAAATATCTACTGTTTTAATCGATATGGACGGTACCATTCTAGATTTGCACTTTGATAATCACTTTTGGCTCGAACATCTGCCTGCTCGATATAGTGAAAAAATGTCAATTTCACTCGATGCAGCAAAAGATAAGCTCAAAACTGATTATTTATCTGTTGTTGGCACGATTAAATGGTATTGCCTAGATTATTGGGCTGAGCAAACACAAATGCCTATTACCGAGCTCAAGCGAGAAATACAACATTTGATTCAGCTACGCGCTGATGCAAGAAATTTTTTAATAGCGCTAAAAGCAAGTGGCAGAGATGTGGTATTAGTGACTAATGCGCACCCTGAATCATTATCGTTGAAAATTGAACGTACTCAATTAGACCAATATTTTGATGTACTATACTCAACCCATGATTTCGGCGTTACTAAAGAGTCACAGTTATTGTGGCAACGTTTGCAAGAGAAGCATGGTTTTGATTGTGACTCGACACTGTTTATCGATGACAGTATAGAGATACTACAGTCTGCACAACAATACGGTATTAAACATTTACTTGCAGTTGCTAACCCCGATAGTAAAAAAACGGCGAATATCATTACCGACTTCCCTGCGATTACCGACTTTGATCTTTTAACAGCTCAATTGAATAATAAATGACTCAGATATGCTGATAAGTCATCGCATAACTAGTCACTGTAATAATATCCAGCAGCAATCCAATCTAAGCACCCTAAAAAACTTTAATTATGTGTCAAGCGCATAATTAAAGTGCATATAAGTCATTGTACTTAGTTAACACACTTCCTTATTCTTATTAACAACAACCAAGAGCAAGGGCTTGAATCAATCAAGTGACTCACGAGGATAAAAATGAAACATTTAATGTTAGCTTTATCACTAATTAGCAGCACTGCAATGGCAACTGGAACATTGACACAAATTGAACAAGGTGAAGTTGAGTTATTACTCGCAGAATCTGCTAGTAAGTTACTTTACCTTGAACGTGACTGTAACAGGCCTATCGACAATGAAAAATTTGAAGAGTTGGCCAAAATAAAAGCATTCAGTGAAGGTTATGAGTCTATTGAAGGCATTAGCTGGTCACGCATAGAGGTTCAATCTCAACACGGTTATGAAAAACTAAAAGCCCAGGCTTCTCAGGGGCAATTATGTGAACAATTTAATAGTGAAATAAAAGGTAATTACCGTTTTTTAAAATAGTTTAATTACATTAACTCAAATCTCATATTTTCATCAAAACCGCTGGTTACTTGCACCACCAGCTTTTGGTGAGAATTGACTTCTTAAAACATACTAGGCGTGGCTATAGCTTTATCATTTTGGCTGATGCAATAGTAAAATTCCTTTTCATGAATGAAACTTCTCTTCCAATCATCACTTAAATTTGTCACTCAACAACTGAGTACCTCTACTCCACTATTAACTGCCTATCGCTAACGTCAATAATACAAGCTCAATAGTAATGTATACTCCATTCATTACAGAGTAATTAGTAGGTGAAACATGGCTTTATTAGAGCAGAAATTAGCACGGGTCGATCTTAATTTATTGGTTTCACTGAGTGTGTTATTAAAAGAAAAAAATGTCAGTAGAGCCGCCGAGCGCCTTTATTTATCACAATCAGCCATGAGTAGAACCTTACAACGCTTGAGAGAACTCTTCGATGATCCTCTTTTTCATCGTACTGCATCAGGCATAATACCTACAGAAAAAGCGCATAGCATTGAAGCTTTGTTGCCAGATTTATTACAAAAACTTGAATCAATACTCCATGATGATGATTTTTCACCTCAGACTTGTGATAAACATTTCTCTATTTCGTTACCCTCATTAACCAGTCATGCTATTTTTCTGCCCTTGGTTCAGGCGATAAACAATGAAGCACCCGCAGTACAATTATCTGAATACTCGGCAAAGATGAGTTCAAAAAAATCGCTTGAATCTGGTTTTTTAGATTTCGTCATTCATGTTGAAAAACCAGTAGACAGCGCTTTTATAGCAACTTCTTTAGGTAAATTATCATTATCGATTTTTGCGAGAAAAACCCACCCTCTTGCTGCACAACATAAGGTTGAATTAGCTGAATGTCTCACTTATCGGTTTCTAGAATTAAATGTAAATGAAGACTCAGGTGCTATTTTTACTAACCCAATTGATAGCATTTTACTCAAACAAGGTTTTAAGCGTGATGTTCAGTTAAAAACCAGTCAATTGAGTATATTAGTTGAGTTGTTAAAATCATCAGACACCCTACTAATTGCGCCCAGTTTTTTTATAAACTCTTCTACCTATAAAGAGGAGATGGTTAGTATTTATCACTTCGAGCAAACAGAAAGCAATATGGTCGAACTCTTTCTCCTGCACCATCAGCGCACGGTAAATAGTGCTGCACATCAATGGCTAAGAGATAAAATATTGCAGCAGACATTATAATTCATTACTTGCTAATCATTAGTTTCTAGTAGAGTATTGCTGTAATAATAAGCATATATTACTGTTTAATCTCGATATTATTGCTATTACTTTCAAAGAGTAAATTATGACCCTTCTAAAAAAAATCATCGCTCTTATTTCCATCGCATTGATATCATCCAGTGCGTTTGCAGCTTCTGGCATTTTTACCGATAAACTCGATGGCAATCTTGATGCTTCACGATATCTTTCAGAAAACGCTTATGGTTTTTTACCTGTGCCAATTATCATTACAGATCCTGCTGTAGACGGGGGTTTAGGCATGATGGGTTTATTCTTTCATGAGTCGAAAGAAGAGCAAGCAGCGAGATTAAAAACAATGCAGGATGAAAGTAATGATAAAGCATCACACAGTTTAATGCCGCCAAGTATTTCCGCTGCTTTTGGTGCGTATACCGGTAACGACTCTTTTTTCATTGGTGGTGGTCACCTTGGCTTTTTTAATAAAGGTAGCATTCGCTATATGGGTGGCGGCGGTTATGGTGATATAAACGTAAACTTCTATGGTTTTGGTGATCTCCCGCTACCTGCTCCCTTAGCAATCAATACGCAAGCAACGGCAATAATGCAAACACTTAAGTTTAAACTCGGAGAAAGCGCTTTTTATTTTGGTCCTATGCATCGCTATGTCGATGCGCAAGTGAGTATCATCAATTCAGGTGATTTAATTAATAAAATCCCTAGCAATTTACGACCCGCTTTATCGACTAACATAGTCACTTCCGGTGCAGGTCTGACAGTAGAATACGACTCAAGAGATAATTTCTATTCGCCAACAGATGGGCTAAAGTATGAGTTTAACTACCTTTGGTTTGATGATGTTTTCGGCTCAGACGTTGACTACACTTTAGCTGAGTTGACTGCACTAAATTACTTCAAAATTACAGACCATTGGCGTACAGCGATTAGAATGGAAGCTAACTATATCGATTCAGATCAAGTATTACCTCCTTATGCTACGCCCTATATTTCGATGCGCGGTATTCCAGCTGCTCGATACCAAGGACAATCAGTTGCTTTGTCAGAGCTGGAGGTAGCCTATCGTATCAATTTACGTTGGGAGTTGAGTGCATTTGCCGGTATAGGTAAAGCCAGTGACAGTTTTTCTGATTTTTCTGACAGTGATAGCCGTGTTAGTAAAGGAATAGGTTTTCGCTACCTGATTGCTAGACGGTATGATTTTAATATGGGTATAGATATAGCAAAAGGCCCTGAGGATACCGTTTTTTACATCCAAGCAGGATCTGCCTGGTAAATTACTGATTATAATTAATAATAGCTGCGTTGCTCTCATTCCTAATAGCACACTATTAGTCAATCAAGCGCCTTGCTATTGTTAATTATCCCTGCGTAATTCCTCTGCCATCAAGATACCTCACTATTACAAAGCACGATTGAAATTCAGCCTACTGTAGGCGGGAATTTATTCGCGCATTTTTGAAAATTTATTCGCGCCAAAACACATAAAAAAACACCGCAACCTCAAAGAGAGTGCGGTGCTTTTATTTTTGTAGTTGAAGCAAAGCTAATGCTCGCCTCGCGCGACTAAAGTCACGCCTACAAATTATGCTTCAGCGATAACTACAACTTTGATGCTAGTATCAACATCGTGGTGTAAGTGAATAGCGATTTCGAATTCACCTGTTTCGCGGATAGCACCTAATGGTAAACGTACTTCAGCTTTCGTTACTTCAACGCCAGCTTCAGTGATCGCATCAGCGATATCACGAGTACCAATAGAACCGAATAATTTACCTTCATCACCAGATTTTGATGCGATAGTAACTTCAGCTAGCTCAACAATTTTAGCTGCACGAGCTTCAGCTGTTGCTAATACTTCAGCTAATTTAGCTTCGATTTCAGCACGACGAGCTTCAAAGTGCTCAACGTTAGCTTCAGATGCAAATACTGCTTTACCTTGTGGTAATAAGTAGTTACGTGCATAACCTGATTTAACAGATACCTTGTCACCAAGGCCGCCTAATTTGGCGATTTTATCAAGAAGTATTACTTCCATTTTAAACCCCTATTAGCTTACTTATGTAAGTCGGTGTATGGTAACAATGACAAGTAACGAGCGCGTTTGATAGCACGAGTTAATTGACGTTGATATTTAGCAGCAGTACCAGTGATACGGCTAGGAACAATTTTACCACTTTCAGTGATATAATTTTTTAAAGTTGCAATATCTTTATAATCGATAGATGTTGCGCCTTCCGCTGTGAAGCGGCAAAACTTACGACGTCTAAAAAAACGAGACATGGAGTTCTCCAATATGGTTTTATTTTATTAACAATGTTGTTAGTAAATAAATCCTAATTAATCATTTCAATTTGCTGAGCATGTAATGCTAAAAGCGGATTACCGTTTCTAGATTCGTGACGATTTATAAAACCTGTCACTTTTATTACATTCCCTGCAATTAATTCACGAGTTAAGTGTGATAAATCACCTGTAGCAACTACTTGTATTCGGACAAATGCTTGTCGATTCATGCCAGCTTCATTTTGTATAGACTTGTGGTCTATTGAAAACTGACTATGACTAATACCTGCAGGGCTGGTTGATTGCTTCGGGGTTCTTACCACCTCACCTATCAACACTAGGCAATTCTCTTGCGAGAAAATCACAGATTACTTATTCTTCGCTAGCAGCTTCTTCAGATGTCTCTTCAGTAGAGACTTCTTTAGCTTCAACTGGCGCAGCAGCAACATCTTTCTTAACTTCGCGGCGATCGTCACGACGCTCTTCTTTAGCAGCAGCCATTGGCGATGCTTCAGTTACAGCGTCTTTAGTACGCATAATCATGTTACGAATAACAACATCGTTATAACGGAAAGCTGTTTCAAGTTCATCAATAACTGACTGTGGCGCTTCAATGTTCATAAGAACATAGTGTGCTTTATGTAGTTTGTTGATTGGGTATGCTAATTGACGACGGCCCCAGTCTTCTAGACGGTGGATTTTGCCTTCAGCAGCATTGATCAAGTCTGTGTAGCGCTGGATCATACCAGACACTTGTTCACTCTGATCAGGGTGAACCATAAATACGATTTCGTAATGACGCATTACGAGCTCCTTACGGTTGTAGTCTCATAATCTGGCACAGCCAACACCAGTTGAGACAAGGAACAAAAGTTTAGGCTGAATTAAGGAGGCGTATTGTAGGGAAAACAACCAGTAATAGCAAGCAATAACGAAGCGATATCTCATTACAAAAAAAACACCAGACTGCACTTACCTTTTTATCGAAAAGCGCAGCTATTTTATTGATTCAATATTAACAATTTCAGAACGATTCAGAGTGATTTTAAAGCGTTGTAAAGTCTCTTCGCCTTTACAGAAGTGGCGTAAAATAAGATTAATTTGATAACGCTGTTCTACACCTTGGCTTGAGATTTTTTGCCCATCTAAGCTATATAATCGACCAGCACCTTTTTTCAAGAACCGTACAAAAGGGGTTAAGTTAAAAAAGGTTTGCTGCTGAATTTCATCGTAGCCAGGTAAGAACTCTTTAGCCATAACCTTATTATCACAGCGAAAGTGCAATAACTGCGCGGCTTGTTTATTTTGTTGCCTACGCTGCTGAAATAATGAATTAACAGATTTAGGCAAATCTTTAGTGCCTATATATTCTAGCCACAAGATTTGGCTCAAAATGCGCTTTTTAGTGACGCTATGAGTAAATAGGTTTTGCCATTTGGGTCGACCTTTTTGAATCTTACGCCATATCAGACTAGTTAAGTCTTCTTTAAAGGTTTCTCGTAAACCGTAAATAAGCCCCAAGAAAGCCACTAACGCAACTGTTACCTCAGTAAAGTTAGTTCTAGCATTAAGTACTAACAACATAACAAAAGCCATAATAATAGCAGTAACAACACCACGGACAAAACGCTTTAAATTAACATTTAAATACCTCGTCTTGCGTTGAAAGACCACGCCGTATTCTATTAACCTTTGCAGCAAGCGCATTTTGTTAGTAATGCGGTTAGCATCATCAAGAGTCACTTGTGAGTTATATTTATTGTCAATGCGATAATCATTTTCACTTCGACATAAACTTAAAAGTAACTCTCGTTCAACCGTGAATTCGGAGCTTTTGGGTCCCCTTGACAGTAATTTTAAAAACGACTGTTCGATATGCCAACTTAAATAGTTATCTGCATTTTCAAAAAAGGAATTAAGTTTCTTATCAGAGGGCGTATAACGTCTTAACTTTTTAGTCAGTGATAGAGTCTGCTCTGCCAATTCAACCGCAGCAGGGTAAAATTCTTCTGCCGCTTTTAGCTTTAGTGTTTGCTTGATATCTGCATCGAGTGCTTTTTTAACCTGATAGGAGTACAAATTAAGGTTTAACCGATAATCACTTTGTTCACCTTTTTTTTGGCTAACAAAACGACTTCTTACTAAAGGCAGGTGTAGTTGGTCGGCATAGTAAGCACTATGATTTTTGATATTAGAATAGAAAAACTCTTCTTCATTAAGAGTACTGGGGTTAATACCCATCTCAACCGGCAACGAGAAATACAGATCAATACGTTGATAATCTTGTGGCAATAGCTGATGGCTAATTTTAAAGGACAAGTTTTCATCTTGGCTGAGTTTAGTTTTTTTCACTCGTAAAACGGATTCCTTATTTCAAGATAGTTTAGAATTTAAAACCATGAGATAAGCATAGCAAAAATAAGGATTTTTTGACAGTTTTTTCAGTCCAAAATTTAAAGGTCGCTCTTAAAATTACGGGCTGAAATCTTAGGGTCTTTTGAGCTTTCGAGATTGTTTTTGCAGCCGTTTGCTGGGGTTTTATACAAGGCAGAGCCTTTGTTACGTGGTTGTTCAGAACAATATGTTCCTGCATTGTCTAATAAACGACATCCATATCGCGTCACATTAAAAGGCGATAACGCCGTACAAATGACCAACAAACGCTGTCCGAAGGATTCGGCTAAAAGCGTCTTACTTATTGTTGAGAAGTATTTGCTTAGCGTGACTAGGCTACACACTACTCGCCGCGATTAAAACGCTTTACTCTCTTTAAAAAAGGCGAACAAAATTTAACCGTGAAAGATCAACAGCCCCTAATCTACAACTAATTCAGGCCAGTTAACGTTGGCATTATCTACGCCATTCTTACAACTCATTGGATCGTTTCCTTTATAATTTCGACAGCCCCAAAACTCGCCTTTTTTGCTCGACCGTAAAACCATTTCCGCATCACATAGACTGCACGTTGGTATCAAGCTTTTGCATAAGTCATTCAAGCAGGTTTTAAAACCTGGGTAACGTTTGTGTGTCATCGGGCTATCACATTTAGCACAAGGCTTTTCTTTATGTTCGCAGCGAGGAGAATTAGAACAGGCATAGAAGGTACCAAAACGGCCAGTACGTTTTTTTAATAGCCCTGTTTTACAAGCCAGACAATGTAAGTCGTCTACCAATGATTGAGTTGCTGTACATTCAAATTCATTCAGTTCAATTTGATGATCGTTCACAAGTTCTTTAACAAAAGGGTTCGATTCGGTCATATCTGCAATAATATAAACCCTATCTTTCGCTCTGGTGAGCGCTACATAAAATAATCTTCGCTCTTCTGCATAAGGAAATTTTTCTTTTTTCGCCAGTAATGCTTCATTAAGTGCAGGCGTTACTTTCTCAGAAGGAAAACCATGAGCGCCCTTTTTCAGACCAACAATAATGACATAATCAGCCTCTTTTCCTTTTGAAGTATGGAAAGACTGGGCATCAATGGTCAGTAAGGGATATTGATTATTTAACCTGTTAAGATCTATGTTACTTGGTAAAAGAAACCAAAAACGTGCTAATAAATAAACGGTAACAGGCTTACATACTTTAGCTGAAATAGCTGCTAAAACATCGTCGATTGCACCATTGGCCATTTCATCGATCAGTCCTGTTTTTCGAGAGCGAAATTGACTGTTATCTCGTTTGAGCAACGACACCGCAGGTGCATTAACTTGTTTCAACGAGGTAATTGTTTTAGTGATTTGTGCTGGATTTTTGCTAATAAAATCAGTTGCAACTTTGCCAATTTGGTTGTTAAATCGAAAAGTTTGATCTAATGCTGATTGAGTTGTTGATCCAAAATAATTAGAGAATTGAGTCGTTAAAGTGACATCAGCACCACTAAATCGGTATATAGCCTGCCAATCATCGCCTACTGCAAAAACGGAACATTCTTTATTGTTGTCACGTAACGCTTTTACCAAACGTGCTCGTGGCTCGGATATATCTTGAAATTCATCAACCATGATATAACGCCAAGGAGACTTAAATTGACCTGCTTGAACATAGGTTAACGCTTTATTAATCATATCTTCAAAATCAATTTCATGGTGCTGTGCTAGATGTTGTTCATAAGCGCTTAAAATAGGCTTGAGCAATGCTAAGGCTTTTTCTGTTTGTTTAGGCTCTACCGAGTTAGCGATAATACTGTTTTGTAAACTACTCGCTAAGGTGCAGTCTAAAGTTGTATCTAAACAAGCAGCTTTATAAAGCCCAACCAATTGCGTGAATGTTTTAGCAAGCTCGGTTATTCTGCCACTCTCATTGAGTGTGGCTAGTATTACGTCGCTAGGTATCAGTTCAATTGGTCTTAGTTCAGCAGATATATGTTCACTAGACATTAATTCGCTAGGTGTTCTTTCGCTAGGAAAGGGATCAGCGGGTGATAAGTCAGAACGATTTTTTAGTTCAATCAATGAGGCCTTTAAGGCACTTAGTAATTGACCTGTTTTATGTTGCGCATAGGTAAATTCAAGACACACAGTATTAAATTTATTATGAGTATCACGTTTCCACTGAATACCCTCATGGTATTCATCTTTATCTATGTATGGCGCTGTATCGTCGTTCTCATCAATCCCATAATATTCAATATAGACATTGAATTCAGGCAAAAAGAAGTCTGGCTGATATTGTTTTCGTTCGATTGATTTTACATCATAAGCGTATTTAGCTTCATACTGATATTCTATGCCATAAGAGAATAAGCTATTGGCAATATAAAGCTCCCCGAAGCTTTTGACTTGCTCACCTTTAAAACTGCGAATATCATTGTCCGTTAAGTACTGGTAGTACTCGCCTTTGCTTTTAAAGTCAAAAGCACTGCGTTCAACGTAATAGTACTTGCCAAAATACTCGAGGATGAGCTTGCGATACTGCCTATCTTCTTTAATGAGTCTTTCAAAACAACTTTGAATCCATTTAGATTTTTCTTTTTCATCATCTGCGAATACTGATAAACTGGGTTTTCCCCCTTCAACCTGAGCGATAATACTCAGGCCTAAACGATGAAAGGTAGTCGCGCTGATTTTATCAGTCGATAACTTATCTCTAATTCTTTCATCCATTTCATTAGCTGCTTTTCGGCCATAGGCTAACAATAATATTTCATCGCTCTTCGCTTGCAGGCTATTGAGTAAATAACCTGTCCGACCAATCATCACACTGGTTTTTCCGGTTCCCGCGCCAGCTAATAATAAATTATTATCATTATCGATAATGCAGGCTCTGCGCTGACACAGTGTTAATGGATTAGATTCGACATTATCAAAGAAGGCTTCATGAGTTTGAAGTTGCTTACTGATGTAGCTTTCTCGACAATCAGCTATTCCCTGCTGTTGCCAATGTTGGTAATACGATAATCGCTGTGTTATTTCAATAACATTGGTCAGTGAACTTGTTGCTTTACTTGACCTGTTTGAATTTAGCCACGGCAACCAACGGACTAATTCTTGCTTCGATGCCAATTGAATTCGTTCAATTATTGAACGACGCAGATATCGATTAGTCTTGAATTTTTCTATGGCGGTTAATAACGTTTCAACACGATGAATGTTGGCTACTGCCCAACGTTGCTCACAATTATTTTTGTGCTTACTCTTTGATTTATAGGCAAGCATGGTGAAAACATAGCTTTTGCTTTCTGTTTTAAGTGAAATTATTTGACCAAAAAAGCTGAGATGAAAAGTGGGAGGAACGATAAGTTCTTCCCACTTGATAGTGGTCAAATTATCTTCAACGTCAATAACTACACCACAATCACTGATTTTTATCGCTGTAGAAATCCCAATAAATCGACGAAAAAAACTTGAACAGATATACTTAACTGCTTGCTTATCGTTACTGTCAACACCCGTAAATGACTTACTGTTCATCAATACAACATTCGTCTTGAAGAAATGCAATCACAGAAAGCAATTTGTCATATTCAACTACGCAATAAAGCACTCGCCCTTCACGACGCTGCGTAATTAAGCCCGCAGAAGCCAAACTTGAAATGTGATGTGATAATGTTGAACCGGGTATCTTTAGCTCTTCCTGCACTTCACCCACAGCGATACCCTGCTCTCCAGATTTTACTAGGCGTTTAAATATAGCTAGTCGAGTGGGATGACCTAATTCTTTTAAAGCTTTAGCAATAATTTCTAAATCCATAACATTCTCTAAAATTTGTGTTTGATTTATAGTTCGATATTACTGGGAATATATTAATATGGATACTTTTATCTTCATAATGTGAATAGATTACGAATTAAAGTAGGTGTTTCTTGGCGCCATTACAACGTTGACTCATGCACAATGATTATGCCAACACAGTTAGTTGCCAGCATAACCAGTGAGAGCAATCCATTTGCAGTGTCTATACAGAGGTAATTGGTATTCCATTTTATATTAGAGCGGAAGCCGTAATATCTTTAAGTGCCACATTAGCAGCGAAAGGCTTGGCGGCAGGTACAAGTTATTTGTATGCATTTCTTTTCTAAATAGAGTCTGAAACGCATGTTGAGTTACTACTCGTTTTAAATGACAGTATATACCCAAGAGCCTTGATCATGAATCGCTCAGGCATCCTGAAACAGACATTTTGAAGTATCATGAGTATACACCAATAAAGGCCTTCATCTAATGACTTAGTCATTAAATAAGCTTGTGCTTTTTGTTCTGCAGTTAACTCAGTATCTAATGCTATCTGATACTTGTCTGTTAAATAGCTCATGATGGCTTCAGAATCAGCCACCACAGTACCGTTATCATTGATGAAAGGTAATTTACCTTTTGGTGATTTTTTTAAATACTTGGCACCATATTTAACCTGGCATGGAATATTCGCCATTCGCATGAAAAGCTCTACCTTCACAACAAACGGACTCGCATCCATTACATTGAAACACTGACCAAAGCCATAACGTGTAATCATCGTTAACCCTTGCAGATATTAAAATAAAAAAGACCAACGGAACTGTATACTTACACAGTATCTTTATTGGCCTTTTTTAACAAGTAATAATGCAAACAGATATATTTGAATGCTAATTTTGTTAGCACTTCAGTGTCACTTTATCTCCACTTGTATCATTACTTATACCATTGCGTATAAAAAAGTGACCACTTAGAACAGCACGGGCAACATTGGAACAATCAAAATATACGTTGTTAAAGTGATTCTACATCAAGCATGTTTTGTGACGTTATCATGGTGTTACATGCATTCCCAAAGGATGAGTTTTAAAAGCTTATATACTGCATTATTGATTTTGGTAAGGACGCTGCATGGATGCAGCTTATTAGAGAATGCAGGAGCATATTCTCCTGAATAGCCATTACCTGCAATCAATGCCTTACCTATAAGACTTTAAATTCTCGCTAAGCGGTCACTTTCTTATGCGGATTGGTATTAAAAATTTTTTATATGATTATATTTCTGCTGCAACCACAGATATTTCTACTAATAATGCTTCTCTTGCCATTTTAGCGGCAACACAGGCACGCGCTGGTGCATGTCCTTCTGGTACCCAAGCATCCCATACTGCGTTCATGTCCGCAAAGTAACTCATATCTTTAACATAAATAGTTGCTGATAAGATGTGTTTTCTATCACTGCCCGCTTGCGTTAAAAGAGTATCGACTTTATCAAGCATAGTTTGCGTTTGCTCAGTGATATCTTTAGTTGCATCTGCTGCGACTTGACCACATAAGTATATCGTACCGTTATGTTTTACAACTCGGCTCATTCTTTGTTTCGTTTCTTGTCTTTCTATAGTCATTCGACTTATTTCTCCAACATATCAATAAATTTTTGTGATTGTTCAATCGCTACATTCATATCTTTGATTAGCACGCTAACATCTTTTTTAATAGACAGCATCTCTCCCTGTAAAGCACCAACGGCTTTAGCATTTAAGTTATGCTTCAAAAAAAGGCTATTATCTTTTAATGCTGTGAGTACAGGGGCCATTTTGCTTTCTGCTTTATGCATTGATTTGATCAATGTTTGATACCTGCGCTGCGTTTCCTTCAGCTTAACTGAGCTCTGTCGACTGAGGTTTGCACTCGATATCTGCCCTATTTCATCTTCCCATTCATCAAATAAAGCTTCAGAGACATCTTCAACTTTTTCAATGCGTGAGCTTACTAGTGCAGCTGCTTCTTTTGAGTTTTCATATTGCTCTTGAATAATATTATATTGCGCTTCAAGTTCGCCACCTTCAAAATTAGTCAGTGCAGTCATTTCTTCTAAAGCTGACTTAAACTGCTGTTGCGCTTCCTGCTGAGATTCTTTGGCATCAGCGACGCGATCAACCATGATATCTCTTTTGTGAATACCGACTTTTTCCATAGCAGAGTAATATGCACTCGAACAGGATGTTAACGCAACAAGGCTGACAATCACGCATAATTTTTGACTAAAGCTGTACATATAAATTCCCTAATATACTTTTAAGTTTGCACCGAAGAACAGTACCAATACTTTTATCGTCTTAAGCTAAACGATATAACATCGCTACTAATGGTATATCGTTTTGTGAATCGAACAAAATAATTATTTATATCAATAGAGCTAATTGTGAGTCACTCATAAAAAAACCCCAATGTTTTTCAACAATGAGGTTTCACATCAATAAATTAATTGTCGGAAAATAGTTCTCTTTACAGATGATTTCCCTTAGTTCAAGGCGGAAGCACGGAGTTGAC
The DNA here is from genome assembly GCA_913058405.1 of uncultured Colwellia sp. Taxonomy (GTDB): domain Bacteria; phylum Pseudomonadota; class Gammaproteobacteria; order Enterobacterales; family Alteromonadaceae; genus Colwellia. Next base: position 14,273 of record CAJXRC010000018.1, read on the forward strand.
GTTAATCAATGAGTACTTCCAACGAAGAAATTAGGTAAAGCAGCAAAAAAGAGAGCTAATTTTTATTCCCATTCGATTGTTGCAGGCGGCTTACCTGAAATATCGTAAACAACTCTTGAGATACCATCAATTTCATTGATAATACGGTTAGAAACTAAACCTAAGAAATCGTACGGTAGGTGTGACCAACGTGCCGTCATAAAGTCGATCGTTTCTACACAACGTAAAGAAACAACCCAATCATACTTACGTGCATCACCCATAACGCCTACAGACTTCACTGGCAAAAATACGGTGAAAGCTTGGCTTACTTTTTTGTATAAGTCATGTTTGTGCAATTCGTCAATGAAAATAGCATCGGCGCGACGTAATAAGTCAGCATATTCTTTTTTCACTTCACCTAAAATACGTACGCCTAAACCAGGTCCAGGAAACGGGTGACGATAAAGCATGTCGTATGGTAAACCTAGCTCTAAGCCAATTTTACGCACTTCATCTTTAAATAATTCACGTAATGGCTCAACTAAGCCTAGCTTCATGTAATCTGGTAATCCACCTACGTTGTGGTGAGATTTAATAACATGTGCTTTACCTGTTGCTGAAGCTGCAGATTCAATCACGTCAGGGTAAATGGTGCCTTGTGCTAACCATTTAGCATTTTCTAACTTGTTAGATTCTTCTTCAAAAACATCAATAAATACATTACCGATAATTTTACGTTTCGCTTCCGGCTCACTTTCACCCGCTAAACGATCAAGAAAACGATCTTCAGCATCAATCTTAATGATATTCAAACCAAAATGATCGCCGAACATGTCCATAACTTGCTGCCCTTCGTCTAAACGAAGTAAACCGTTATCAACAAACACACAAGTTAGCTTATCGCCAATAGCGCGCTGTAATAACATAGCAACAACAGAGGAATCTACACCACCAGAAAGACCAAGGATAACTTCATCATCACCTATTTGCTCTTTCATTTTAGCAACAGCATCATCGATGATAGACGCTGAAGTCCATAACTTTTCACACTGACAGATTTCAACAACAAAGTTTTCTAAAATACGTAAACCTTGTTTAGTGTGTGTTACTTCTGGATGGAATTGAACGCCGTAAAATTGCTTTTCTTCGTTCGCCATAGCGCCATGAGCACAGCTTGGTGTTTGTGCAACGGTAACAAAACCTTCAGGAATCGCAGAAACTTTATCACCATGACTCATCCAAACGTCAAGTAAGGCATTACCGTTATCACCAATGCTGTCTTCTACTTTGTCAAATAAAGCAGATTTAGCAATTAATTCAACTGCAGCATAACCAAACTCTTTATGATCAGAGCTTTCAACGCCACCGCCAAGTTGCTCTGCCATGGTTTGCATACCGTAACAAATACCTAAAACTGGTACGCCAGCTGTATAGACATACTCAGGTGCACGAGGAGAGTTAGCTTCTGTTACTGACTCTGGACCACCAGCAAGGATAATACCTGTTGGGTTAAAGCCTTTAATTTGCTCTTCAGTTACATCCCAAGACCAAAGTTCACAGTAAACACCAATTTCACGTACGCGACGTGCGATAAGTTGAGTATATTGAGAACCAAAATCTAATATTAGTATGCGGTGATCATGAATGTCTTTACTCATGGTTGTTTTCCTACTGTTAACGCTCGTCATGAACTCGTTCATTCAGAGCGGATATCTTAAATAAAACAGGCTGAACTAATTTACTCATAGTTCAGCCTGACAAAATTCTTTTACTTTCATCTATATAAAAGCAATTAAGAATGGTTTTACAAAGTAGTTTTACTCGATAAGAAAGAAGAAGCGCGGAGTTGACGTTAGTCAATGAGCACTTCTGATGTGCTTATCGTGAAAAATACAAAGTAAAACTAACCCATTCTATAGTTAGGAGCTTCTTTGGTGATTGTCACATCATGTACATGTGACTCGCCCATACCAGCTGATGTAATTTTCATAAATTCTGGTTTAGTACGCATTTCTTCAATAGTCGCACATCCTGTCAAACCCATTGATGAACGTATACCGCCCATTTGCTGATGGATTATAGCGGAAACTGGGCCTTTATAAGCCACACGACCTTCAATACCTTCTGGTACTAATTTGTCTGCTTCGCCTTCAGATTTTTGGAAGTATCGATCACTTGAACCATCTTTTTGCGCCATAGCGCCTAAAGAGCCCATGCCACGATAAGATTTGTAGTAACGACCTTGGTAAAGCTCTACTTCACCTGGTGACTCTTCAGTACCAGCCAACATACTACCCACCATGACACAATGTGCGCCAGCAACGAGTGCTTTAGCGATATCACCTGAGAAACGGATACCACCATCAGCGATAACAGGAATACCTGTACCTTTTAATGCTTCTACCGCATTTGAAATAGCTGTTAATTGTGGAACACCAACACCTGTAACGATGCGCGTAGTACAAATTGAACCTGGGCCTATGCCAACTTTAACCGCATCAACACCAACATCGGCTAATGCTCTTGCGCCAGCACCTGTAGCAACGTTACCTGCAATGATTTGTAAATCTGGGTATTTTTGACGGGTTTCACTTACGCGATCAATAACACCTTGAGAATGACCGTGTGAAGTATCAATTAATAAAACATCAACACCAGCAGTAACTAACGCGTCAATACGCTCATCAGTTCCTGCGCCAACGCCAACAGCAGCACCAACACGTAAACGACCTAATTCGTCTTTACAAGCATCAGGCTTATTTTCAGCTTTTTGGTAATCTTTCGCAGTAATTAGACCAACTAATTTGAAAGCATCATCCACTACTAATATTTTTTCAATACGATTAGTGTGCATTAAACCTAAAATTTCTTCGCGCGCAGCACCTTCTTTAACCGTGATTAACTTTTCTTTCACTGTCATTAGTGAAGAAACCGATTTAGTTAAATCTGTTTCAAAACGCAAATCACGTCCGGTAATAATACCAACTAAGTTGTTTTTATCATCTACAACAGGGAAACCTGAAAAACCTAAGTCATCAGCTTTGTGCATGACTTGTTCAATAGTAAAGTTAGTACTTACTGTTACAGGATCTGAAACAATACCACTTTCATATTTTTTCACTTTACAAACGTTTTTCGCTTGTTCAGCAATGGTCATGTTTTTATGAATAAAACCTAAACCACCTTCTTGCGCTAACTTAATCGCTAAGCGCGCTTCTGTAACTGTGTCCATAGACGCAGAAACTAAAGGTACATTCAAATTAATTTTACGGGTTAATTTAGTTTTTAAATCAGCCGTGTGTGGGAGTACTTCTGAATGAGCAGGTACAAGTAATACATCATCAAAAGTTAAAGCTTCTTGGGCAATTCTTAGCATCGCAACATCTCTCTAAAAGGGTTGGTTAGGGAGTGAATATTGCGGCAGAATTTTAACCGTTTTATTGTTTTAGGTAAACCTATTTTTATTAACTTTTCATTAAAAGTTTGTAAAAATAAACGCTAAATAGTTTTAAATGATGAAAATAAATTGAAAGACTGCCCTATTCAATAAATAATAGTGAATCTTCTCAATTATTAAGCCTTAATTTCTCTCTATTATGAGCCAACAGCATATTTTACAAATCAGCGAATTAACTAAAAAAGTACGTTTCATTCTAGAAAGCGAACTAAACACTGTTTGGTTAACTGGCGAAGTATCAAATTTTATTGCCGCTAGCTCTGGCCATTGGTATTTATCATTGAAAGATGCGAAGTCGCAAGTTAAATGCGCCATGTTTAAGGGAAGCAATAGACGTGTCCGCTTAAGTACGGGTGGTACGCCGAGCAATGGTCAACAAGTATTAGTTAGGGCAAAGGTTTCTTTATATGAGCCACGTGGTGACTTTCAATTAATCATTGAACATATGGAAGATGCCGGCACAGGTTTATTACGTCAACAATTTGAACAATTAAAAAATAAGCTTCATGCCCAAGGCGTTTTTGATTTATCACGCAAGAAGCAGCTACCGGAACATATCAACTGTGTCGGTATTGTCACTTCACCGACAGGCGCTGCCGTTAAAGATATTTTAACTGTACTTAAACGTCGTAATCCAAACATCAAAGTCATTATTTATCCTTCACTTGTACAAGGCGACTATGCACAAGGGGATATTTGCCATGCCATTGAGAGTGCTAATAGTCGCAATGAATGTGATGTACTAATTGTTGGTCGAGGTGGTGGCTCATTAGAAGACTTATGGCCATTTAATGAAGAAAGTGTCGTTCACGCCATTTATAACAGTGCATTACCTATCATTAGTGCCGTTGGCCATGAAATTGATACAACCTTGAGTGATTATGTTGCCGATTTACGTGCCCCAACCCCTTCTGCTGCAGCAGAGTTAGTCTCAAGTGATAGCAGTGAATTACTTAATCAATTACTCATGCTTAAACAGCGCTTGGTAAAAGCACAACAAAGCAAGTTAGACTATTTAAGCAACGAAACAAATTATTTGCAGCACCGTTTATCGCAAGTGCATCCCGAACAACAATTGCAGTTACAGCAACAAAAAGCAGATGAATTAAGTTTACGGTTAAAACTAGTAATGAAGCGTAATATTGAGCAACTGCAGAGTAAGCCTGTTCAGCTTAGACAAAGATTGCTTCAACAGTCTCCTATAAAAACCATTCAATTGCAGCAAGAGCACGTGAGCCAAAATGCACATAGGATCACACAAGCTATGCAAAATTCATTGCAACATAACAGTGAAAACTTTGTACATTTGATTGAGCAATTACAACTAGTGAGTCCACTCGCTACAATAGCAAGGGGCTACAGCGTGACACGCAACAGCAAAAACGAAGTAATTAGTAAAGTTGCACAAGTAAAAGTAAATGAAGAAATCAGTGTTCAGCTTAGTGATGGAAGCATTAAAGCTAAAGTCATTTAGTGCTTATTCTACAGCCTATAAGAAGCAAGCTTACTGTCATATCACTAAATAACTGATATGATTTCAATATGTATTTTCTAAGGTAGCTTAATGCTATGCGCTTTAATTATAGAATTGTTTTTATTATAACTGCCTTAGTTTTTACCTTATCTGCCACCTTAACGATAATTAACTATTTAACCTCGATGGAAACAACGAGGGAGCAACTAAAAAATAGTGCTCTACCGCTAACTATCGATAATATCTACACTGAAATTCAGAAAAACATCATAGAACCCAATTTGATAGCCTCGATGATGGCGCACGATACTTTCTTAATAGACTGGTTATCAGATGAAGAAGATGATGTACAACAAATAGTGCGTTATTTAGAAACCATTCAAAATAAATACCAAATGTTCACGGCATTTTTAGTGTCTGATAAAAGCGGAAGTTATTACTCTGCGAAAGGAATGCTGGATAAGATTGATGAAAAAAGTCCTAATAGTCAATGGTATTTAGACTTTCAAAAAGCGCCTGAATTGAACGAAATCAATATCGATTACAATACGAATATGGGAAGTGAACTTATCATGTTTATCAACCATAAAATCCTCAATGATGATTATCATATGATAGGTGCTACAGGTGTTGGGCTGAAGACTTCTTATATCAATGACATGCTAAAAGTATTCAGGCAACGTTATCAATTTTCAGTTTACTTTGTCGATGTAAATGGCAAGGTTGTCATTGCCGAACAAAACGTACAAAAATTAAATAACCTCAGTGATATTCCAGAATTAGCTAACCAACTTTCCGACATTATTGGTAAAGGAAGTCAGGTGTTTGAGTACACGCAGGCGGGAGAGGCTTTTTTACTTAACAGAAAATATATTGATGAATTAGATTTATACCTTATTGTCGAAGCCAAAGTTAATAACTTTACTCAGGCTGCAGAAGAAACCTTTTATCTCAATATACTGTTATCAGCAATCATAACCTTACTTATCAGCTTTATCATTGTGCTATACGTAAGAAAAATTCACTTGAAACTTGATAAGCTGGCTAGTCATGACGATCTAACTGATTTGCCAAACAGACGTTGTTTTCATGAAGAATTAGCAAAGTTGTTATTGCTCAAAGAGCGTAATAATAGCAAGCTTTCGCTCATATTTATTGATATTGATAACTTCAAATACGTTAATGATACTAAGGGGCATGACGTTGGCGATAAAGTACTAATATCTTTAGCGAAAATATTAAACAGTAATGTTAGAAAAAGTGATTTTGTTGCACGATGGGGCGGCGAAGAATTCATTATTCTGTTAATCGACTCTGATATTAATCAAGCTCAGATCATTGCTGAACAATTACGCTCACAGGTTGCTCAAAGTAATCAATTAGCCCAATATGCCCAGCAGCAAGTGACGATTAGTTTAGGCGTGACCTCTGCCACTGAGAAGGATAATGTCGATACTATTCTAAAACGCGCTGATTTAGCTTTATACAAAGCAAAATCAGCGGGGAAAAACTGTATTGTCTCAAGCTAAAGCTTGATAGAGTAATTCTATTACTTGCTGCTTATTCACTTCATTAAATTTAACACCAAACGATACGCCATCAATTTGTTGTTTAAAATTACAAACGGTCGCGTTAAGTTTAATATTGTCCTCACCTTTACTTGTCTCAACTAAAATCTCAATGATTTTATCTTCCGCCAGTACCAACTTTTCACCGTTAATAATATCTAACTGACCACCATTAACAGATAAATTTGTCATGGTTGTTTGCCAGTAAACATCATCAATTTTAACTTTCGCAACTATCTGAGTTTCAATGCGAACAGAGGAACGCAATTGTTGCAATGTCACGGTAGTTGGAATGTCTAACACCATAATGCGGGAAGGGATTTGTAAGGTTTGCCTAACAGTACTAATAAAAGCAACAGCTGCACCATCTCTGCCTTCAATAAGACCACGAACCGTAATAACAGTGCCTTGGCCAATATATTGAGAAAATGCCCCTAGCTTTGAAGAATCTGGGTACTCTATGAGTACATATTTCTTTGGTAAATAGCCAATAAAATAGGTGTTAAATTTTCTTTTTTGACCTGCAGGCGTAGAAATATCAATAATGATTGGCGCACCCGCTTTCAAGTAAGATAAGTTACGTGCAGAAGGTTTAGTTGGATCAATTAAGATTTCTGGTTCGGCCATATTCTTCGATGAGATAATACGTGGAGCATATTTGTACCTTAGTAAAACCAAGGCTTGATTGCAACTTGCTATTTACATAGCCGTTACCTTTCAACATGTTCAAATACTCTGAAACATATCAATTGATTGGTAACGACTATATAACGTTGCGGTGAATGCTAGTCTTTTTTATAACCTTGCGTTGCACGAGCTATTTTCTTTTGCTCGGTATAGTTTAGTTTCTTCTTACCAGCAAATGGGTTCAAGGTATCTTTAAATTGGATACGGATAGGCGTTCCCATCATTTTTAATGACTTACGATAATAGTTCATTAAATAGCGCTTATAAGACATAGGTAACTTCTTCGCTGAGTTACCATGAATGATAATAATAGGTGGGTTATAACCACCAGCATGGGCATATTTAAGCTTAATACGTCGACCTTGGTGTAAAGGTGGCTGATGATCAAACACCGCCATATCAAGTATTTTGGTTACCATTGCTGTTGAAATACGTTTAGTTGCAGAAACAAACGCTTCTTCAACTGATTCATATAAATGACCAACACCTGTACCATGTAAAGCTGAAATAAAATGTACACGAGCGAAATCGATAAAACCTAAGCGTCGATCAAGTTCAGTCTTAATACGATCTTTCTCATGATCTTCTAATCCATCCCATTTATTGACAGCTAAAACGAGTGAACGACCTGCTTCAAGAATAAAGCCCAATAAACTTAAATCTTGATCACTAATACCTTCTTGAGCATCAATGATAAGAAGACAAACATTGGCATCTTCAATAGCACGCAAGGTTTTAATTACTGAGTATTTTTCTACCACATCAGTAACATTTTTGCGGCGGCGAATACCAGCAGTATCAATTAAAGTGTACTCGCGACCATTACGTTCCATTGGAATATAAACACTATCGCGCGTTGTTCCAGGCATATCGTAAACAACAACACGCTCTTCACCTAAAATTCGGTTGGTTAGCGTTGACTTCCCAACATTAGGGCGTCCGATGATCGCTAACTTTATTTTGTCATTTTCTTGAGGTTCATCTTCAAGCTTTTTAGCAAGCTCTTCCTCAGTTAGTTCTAGGTCCTTATCACCGAAGAAGGCATCATCAAACTCACCTTCACTCGCTTCACCTTCTTCTACTTTAGGTTGGCCAAGTTCTTCAATATGAGGCGTTAGTGCAAGCGTTAAAAGTTGTGTAACACCACGACCGTGGGCAGCAGCAATTTGGTGAACATGCTCGCCTAATCCTAACGAGTAGAATTCCGCAACAGCAGAATCACCATGAATACCATCAATTTTATTGGCAACGACAAATATTTTTTTATTTTGTTTACGCAAATGATCAGCAATACCATGATCTGCTGCGGTCAAACCATCACGAGCATCGACTAAAAAGAGGACGGCATCAGCCTCCTCTATTGCCATTAATGACTGTTCAGCCATCAGCACATCGATACCTTGCTCATCACCATTAATACCACCGGTATCAATAACAATAAAAGGATGTTCTTCTACTTCAGCTTGACCATATTGACGATCGCGAGTTAGACCAGGGTAATCGGCTACAAGAGCATCACGACTACGGGTTAAACGGTTAAATAACGTTGATTTTCCGACATTAGGACGGCCAACTAGAGCAACTACAGGAAGCATGAGCACCTCAAAGGAATCACCATGCAAGCGAGTAATGCATGGTTCTTCAAACAAATATAAAAACTAAATACCAAAACTTAAAAGCAAAACCACTTAGTTAGCTTAGTTAAAAATGATATTGCTAAAAACAAGCAACGGCTCCTAATGCATTTTATACCCGTTACCATTCAAGTGCATCTTGATTGGTGACAGGTTTACATCGGAACCGTTATTAACTTTAGTTGTTTTATTTAAAAAAAAACAACTTATACCCAAGCCACTTGAAGGTATGTGTTTCATGACGCTCGAGCGATTCATGATCAAGGTGCCTCATTTTTTAAGGGTAATTCCCTTAAAAAATGAGGCACCGAAAAACATGGTTTGCTCAGACGTCCCCAAAGGTCTGGTTTAGAAACACTTTATGCTGCGATATTAATTGAAACAGTAGAATAACTATTATCTTCAATCAATGCCCTGCTTAAAAGCAATTCTAATTCCCGCTGAAATCTGAACTTTCAGGTAGCTTGGATATATAAACAGTGCAACTTATTGAGCTGCACTGACAATTTTTGGTGTAATGATAACTTGTAAGTCACCATCACGAGATTGGCTGTACATTATATCATCAACGACTGTCGGCGTTGAGTATATTCCACTACTGTCGACATGATGACGAGATACTATTTCACCCGTTTCTTGATCAAGCCAATGTAAATAACCTTCAAAGTCACCAACAACAACATAGTCATCAACCACTGCAGGTCCCGTTACGCTGCGATTTGTTAGTTCAACATTACTCCAGCGCTCAATACCATTAACTCGATTAAGAGCATAAATATGACCGCGAGTATTAGTAATAAAAATATCATTACGATGAACAGCAATTTGTCTATATGAAGAATACTGGCGTTTCCATAGAATTCGCCCTGACTTTAATTCAATAGCCACTAAGTTACCACGAGCAGAAATGGCATAAACTTTGTCACCAAAGACAACTGGCGCTGAATCGACATCGATAACACGTTGTAATTCTGTTGAACCTGTCGCTTCACCAACTTCAGTTGTCCAACCTGCTTGGCCTTTTTCAAGTATGTATACGCCAAGTTCCCCTTTACCAGAACCAACTAATACACCACCAGAGGCTATAACTGGGGTACTGATACCGCGTAATGTTAATGCTGGAACGTCTTGTTCAACTTTCCATATTTCATCGCCAGTATTCGCATCAAAGCCTTTAAGTACACCCGAAGCAGAGTTTACAACTAAAATTCCCGAATCAATAGCAGGTGCAGTAATGACTTCACCCTTAATTTTCGCTTGCCATATTAATTCGCCTGTTTCAGCATCTAAGGCAAAAACATCGCCATTTTCAGTGCCGAGGAAGACTTTGCTCATGCCTGCAATAGGTCCGCCTGCAACTAAGGCAGAAACACGACTATCCCAAAAGCTACGTTCATCATTAACATCACTTAAATCAGCTTGCCAAATTTTATCGCCGCTCTCTTTATCATAAGCAACAACATCACCTTCACGACTAGCACTATAAACTTTGTTGTAGGCAACAATAGGTTTTATACGTGAGAAATAGTCATTAACACCATCACCTACACTACGGTCCCATAATATTTCAACATCAAAAGCATTATCTAAATCAGAGAGTTCAGCAATTTTAGTGCTAGGGTCTTCTTCATCACTTGACGAACAAGCAAATAAGCTTGAAGACAACAAGATGATGGCGAGCACTTTTTTAGTACTTAGACCTTTAAAAATTTTTTTATCAAAACAACGCATAGTTTGCCTTTTTAACAACAGTAAATAATCTTGCCAAATAACCTAATAAGGTTACTTAGCCGCAGGTTCAGCGGCAACTACTTCAGTAACAGGTAATGTTGTTACTTGTGCTAAATCATCTAATTTAATTTGTAAACTTGGGCTTGTCGCAATACCATCAGCGGCAATAGCTGCTTGATAAGCGCTACGAGCTAGATCATTTTTACCTTGTTGAAGGTAAGCATCACCTTTAATTTCTTCAATGGCAGCAGTAAATGACTCAGGTAACTTACTATTTAACGTAGCAAGCGCATCTGAATATTGTTCAAGCTGTACTTGTACACGGGCTAAACGTAAGCTTGCAATGGCTTTAATACCATCCGTTGGTGCAGATTCAATTGCTGTTGTTAACTGCTTTTGAACTTGTTGCCAGTCTTTATGGCTCGCTGATTCTTTAGCAAGAGCCAACGCCGTTAAAGAAACATAGCTATTGTTACCATTTTCACTGATAAATTTTTCGCCATTCGCGGTGAAGGCTTTAGCATCTTTACCGCTTTGTTCGATAAGTGTTTGATAGTTATCTGACACGATCAACTCTTCTTCAAACTTATTATCTTGATAAAGATTAAAACCGATAAATCCAGCAAAACCTAGGGCAACACCCGCGATAATAGTATTACCATTTTGTTGCCAGTAACTTTTAATTGCTTCTACTTGTTGTTCTTCTGTTTGATAAATTTCCACTTCTTCACCTTGGCGTAATGCCTTTAAATTAATTCAGATAACAAGCTCGAAATTTGGGTAAATTCCACGCTTTCTTGTTCTTTTTGTCCGCGTAAGTATTTGACCATAACTTTCTCTTGGGTAATTTCATCATCACCTAAGATTAACGCGATTTGTGCACCAGATTTATCAGCACGTTTTAATTGTTTCTTCATATTGCCTCCGCCACAATGGCACTGCAATCTTAACTCAGGTACTTGATCACGCCATTGCTCAGCTAATTTATTTGCCGCGACTTGTGCATCATCACCTAAGATAACGACATAAGCATCTACCTGTGGACGAATATTTGCTACTTTTTCTAACTCGGTAAGCATTAACACTAAACGTTCGATACCTAAGGCAAAACCAAAGGCTGGTGTTGCTTTACCACCAAGTTGCTCAACTAAACCGTCATAACGACCACCAGCACAAATAGTGCCTTGTGCGCCAAGTGTTGTCGTAACCCATTCAAATACAGTTCGGTTGTAATAATCCAAACCGCGTACTAAGCGCTCATTTAATACATAGTTAATACCAGCTGAATCTAAACGAGCACATAGCGTATCAAAATGCGTTTGCGTTTCTTCACCAAAATGATCTGATAATTTAGGTGCATTAACGAGTGCTTCTTGAACTTGTGGATTTTTACTATCCAATACTCTCAACGGATTAGTGTGCATACGTCGCTTAGAATCTTCATCAAGCAACTCTTCATGCTCAAGCAAATAAGCAATCAGGGCTTCACGGTAATTAGCGCGTTCTTCATTCGATCCTAATGAATTCAACTCTAGTGTGACAAATTCATTGATACCAAGTTCCCGCCATAAGCGAGAAGTAAGTAAAATAATTTCAGCATCTATGTCCGGAGTCGCAATTCCAAAGGCTTCTAGGCCAAATTGATGAAATTGACGATAACGACCTTTTTGCGGTCTTTCATGGCGAAACATAGGACCCATATACCAAAGACGTTGTTCTTGGTTATATAACAAGCCATGTTGATTACCGGCGCGAACACAACTTGCAGTACCTTCTGGACGTAGCGTTAAGCTATCACCATTTAAGTCATCAAAGGTGTACATTTCTTTTTCAACAATATCGGTCACTTCGCCAATACCACGTTTAAATAGCGCTGTTGACTCAACAATCGGCATGCGAATTTCAGCAAAACCGTAGTTGCTGGCGACACGGCGTAGAACCGTTTCAACCATTTGCCAAATATTAGTTTCACTTGGAAGGCAATCATTCATGCCACGTATTGCTTGTAGAGCCTTTTGTTTAGCCACTGAGCTGTTCTCTCTTTTTATTTTCTATAAGGCCGACCAACATACCTCTTCGGCACTGCTCTTGGCACTTAAAACTGTGTTATATTTGCGCAGCGCGCAGTATACCTAATAATGAGGATCGAATAAACCATGTTGCTTATTGCGTTTTCATTGCTTTGTACGATAAGTTATCGAAAGTTTTAATCTTTTGTTTGTATATCAATTCTGTTTTTTTCATCAAGACGTTCACTCATCGAGCGTGCTTTAGCGCGAATACGTTGTTCTAATTGGTCAACAAGATCAGTATTATCAAAACGTTCTTTTTGACGAATGCCATCCAGATAGTAACCACTTTTCTTGCTGCTGCCCGTTAAGCCAAGATCTGACACCATAGCTTCGCCGGGTCCATTGACAATACAACCAATAATAGACACGTCCATCGGTGTCATAATATCTTCAATACGCTGTTCTAACGCATTGACTGTTGATACCACATCAAACTCTTGACGAGAACAACTTGGACAAGCAATTAAATTAATACCACGGCTACGTAACTTAAGTGACTTTAAAATATCAAAGCCCACTTTAATTTCTTCAATTGGATCCGCCGCGAGGGAAATACGTAAAGTATCACCAATACCTTGGGCTAATAACAGCCCCAAACCAACAGATGATTTCACCGATCCAGCGCGCAAACCACCGGCTTCAGTAATACCTAAATGTAATGGATTATCAATTTGTTTTGCTAATAATTTATAAGATTCAACCGCTAAAAAAACGTCAGACGCTTTAACACTCACTTTAAACTCATTGAAATTGAGTCTATCTAAAATATCAACATGACGCATTGCCGACTCTAACAAAGCCTCCGGTGTTGGCTCAGTATATTTTTCTTGAATATCTTTCTCTAATGAACCACCGTTGACACCAATACGAATGGGGATATTGTTATCTCGAGCACACTCAACCACACTGCGAATTCTATTTTCATTACCAATGTTACCGGGATTAATTCGCAAGCAGTCAACGCCGTATTCGGCAACTTTTAAGGCAATACGATAATCAAAATGAATATCAGCAACTAAAGGTACTTTTACTTGTTTTTTGATTTCACGGAAGGCTTCTGCAGCATCCATAGTAGGAACACTAACACGAACAATATCAGCGCCAACGGCTTCCAGCGCTTTTATTTGCGCTACAGTTGCCGCTACATCAGTAGTCAATGTATTTGTCATTGACTGAACAGTAATAGGCGCATCGCCGCCAACAGGTACATTACCGACCATAATTTGACGAGAAACGCGGCGTATAATTGGTGATTCTTTAAACATAATTTTTCTTTATATTTTTCTGTATGCTAAGTCGTAACTAAATTAAGGATCCCCCTAAGACAGTAACTACTCAACAATAGGTAAGTTAAATTTAGCAATATTGCCAACATTAAAAGCCGACATATCTACTGGCTGATCATTAAAAACAATACTGGCCAATTCTGGTTTTCCGACAGTAATACGCAGTGGTGCTATACCTTGTATAGTCATTACATAACCGGATTTTTTCACACCCCAAGCAATTCGTTCACCTGTTGCATCATAAATATTTACCCAGCAATCACCTTTAAAGGTAAACACTGCGGTACTTATCGCTGCGACTTTCGGTTCTGCAGGTTGAGAAACGTCATTTACTACAATATTAGCTGAAGCGTTAAGATCAATATTAGCATTATCTATTAACGCTTTAGTTGTCGTGTCTAACGCTAATTCTGCCTCATCTTTTTTTTCACTTAGCAGAACATTATCATTAACGGGTGTTGGTTCATCAGCCAAAGAAGAAGATTCGAGATTCAATGTTGCAATATCATTGCTAACGGCTTCAGCAGGAGTTGTAGTTGGCACCACACTTGATGAGTCATCAGACTGCTGTCTGCTCTCTTGCAGCCACCATAATACCGTTAAACCAATAAAAACAGCCACGATCAAATAACTCAACCACATAACACGGCTATGCTCTGCTTGTTTCGATGTTTCTTTAGAAAAACTCAACATTTCACTGCGCTGAATAGTAGCAGCGTCAAGCGCATCATAACTTGCCAGTATATCTTCTACCTCAACGCCAACTAATTTAGCATAATTTGCTAGATAACCTCGATTGAAAGTCACAGGCATTGACGGGTCGAAGATATCATTTTCAAGATCTTCAACAAGTCCTACTTTTAAGTTCAGCTTACTGGAAATAAATTCTTGTGAGAGTGAGAGCCCTTTACGAGCTTCGCTTAACATAGCGCCAGGGCTCAACATTTCCATGAATTCATCTAGCTCAGCGACTTGTTCAGTTATATCACTCGATTGTTCGTTATCTACTTGAGAAGCAGAGGATAGATCATTAGTCATTAATATTTTTCACTGTTTGAGGATCGACCACATAGAGCTTATCGCCTATTTGGATTTTATTTTTTTCGGAGATATTATTCCATTTACGTAATGTATTGAGTTTGACATTATATTCCACAGAAATACTATACAAATTTTCACCTGGTATTACGGTGTGCAAGACTTCTTCTGGCTCAAGCATGTCAGTATCATTAATTACTCCTGCAGCCGCTATGACTTCAGCTTTCACTACTTCAGCCTCAACCACTACAGGTAAAGCCTCAGGTAAAGGTACATCACGTATTGCTGGTATAGGTTGAGTAGATGTAGGTTCAGTTGTATTTGCAGCCACTTGTTTAACTGTTGCCGCTTCTGTTGTTACTGGAATCACTTTATCAGTCTTACTACTGCTCACTACTGCATTTTCTGAAGTTGTTACAGTAGAATTTTTTATTGGTTTACTTGTTTGTTTATCTGTTGCTGAAACAGTTCCTGCTACCTGAGAAGAAAGCAATACAGTTCCTGAAGCAAGCGCAGACGATGTTGTACTTGTTATCAGTGCAGGGGCTGCTGGCGTTGTAACCACAACTGTTGCTGCTTTCATTGTGTCAATTGATTTCACCGTGGGCGTTACGGTTTTTACGCTACTAGTATAAGGTGTATTTGCTGATTTTTTTGGCGACAGTTTAACGACACGCTTTTTACGAGATGATGACAAATGACGATTTTTTTCTCTTTGACTAAGTTGATATTTCTTCGCTAAATTATCAGCATCAATCAGTTCCAACTCATTCAGTAGATATTGTTTAGCTTCCCAAGATTGCGGGTACATTCTCACTAACATGTTAGCGTAATTTCTTGCTGTTCTACGTTGACCCAATTTCCAATACAATTTATAGGCAAGTGACAATGAATTTGCAGTAAATCGTTGCGTACTACGTTCAAACTTTTGTAAAAACAGCTTAGCTTCCTTGTAATTTCCCATGGCATATTGCAAGCGGACCATTTGAAATAACGTACTTGATCTATTTGGACTATGGTAAATAGACTTATTTAAGTACATCTCTGCTTTTTCAAAATTATCATTTTGTAAATAACATGAGGCAAGGTTTTCATAACTTTCTGATACTAATAAATAACTAGGTACAGCAATTGCTTTAAGAAATTGTACTTCTGCTGCAGCAACGTTACCTTGTCGACATAAGAACACCCCGTAATTATTCAAGGTATCTGCGCTGTCTGCTTTTATCGATAAAGCTTGTTCAAATGACTCAATAGCTAGTGTTTCTTCGCCAACAGTTTCGTAATAATGGGCAAATGCTGTATGTACTTGTACTAAATTCGGTGAAAATCGCTTCGCTTTTTCAAGATTAAGTTTTGCTTGTGACATATCACCCATTTTTAAATAACCTAATCCTAAAGAAATGCGCGTTGCCGCCATTTCATCACGATTTGCTTGGTTTTTTACGATAGGTTCATTATTTTCAAAGCTTTGGGTAACACAACCGCTTAACAACGTCATAGAGATTGCTGTTAAAAAGGTAGGAATTAAATATTTAGCCTTAGCTTTATCCATAATATGCAATGCGTTAATCGCCTCTTATTGTTATTTTTTCACCGAAAATCAGTAGACTGCTATACCAATCGGACTGATTTATTGATCACTTAGCGAGAATTAAAAGGCTTAGAGGCAAGGCATTGATTGAAGAGAACGGTTATTCCCTTGTCGAAATCAATAACGCCGCATATAAGCCTTTACCTTTTATTAGGTACTCGCCCTTTGGGAGCTCATTAGCAAACTGATAACATCACAAAATAAATAAAATATAGAATAACTATGTTTAACTCATTTTGTTTGTTCTAAGCTCGCTACTTAAGCTCTAAGTTGGTTAATTAATTAATCCGCTTGGTATTAGACTATTTTGATAGAGATAGTGTCAGCTTTAGGTTCATCTTTCAATGAACTTATTTCAGCATTCTTCGCTGCATTTAAAACACTTCGCTTAGTTCTATCAAAAACATCACCTGCGAGTTGACCACACGCCGCATCAATATCTTCACCACGTGTACGTCTAGTGATTACAGTTAAGCCATAACTTTGTAAGACTTTATCAAAGCGATCGATGCGAGAGTTACTTGAGCGTGAATAAGGTGAACCCGGATAAGGATTAAAAGGGATCAAGTTAATCTTACTCGGTAAGCCTTTTAAAGCGTGCGCTAATTCATGTGCTTGGTCAGTACTGTCATTAACGTGGTCAAGCATGACGTATTCAATAGTCGCTTGTTTATTTGCTTTTGAGCCACTGATATAACGACCGGCCGCGGCAATAAAATCTTCTAATGGATATTTTTTATTAATCGGTACTAATTCATCACGCAATTTATTATTGGGTGCGTGAATTGAAATTGCTAAAGCACAATCAATTTTTTCTTTAAGCATATCTAATGCTGGCACAACACCTGACGTACTTACGGTTACTCGGCGCTTAGATAAGCCATAACCTAAATCATTCAGCATAGTATCAAGTGCTGGAATTAAGTTCTTCATGTTTAATAATGGTTCGCCCATGCCCATCATAACAATATTGGTAATCGGGCGAGTACCTGCAATACGAGTGGCGCCAATATCATTAGCAACACGCCATACTTGGCCAATAATTTCAGCCATAGATAAATTGCGATTGAAGCCTTGCTGAGCCGTAGCACAGAAGGTACATTCTAATGCACAGCCAACCTGAGATGACACACATAATGTTGCACGATCATTTTCAGGGATCCAAACAGTCTCTACTTCTTGTCCGCCTTCAAGTTTCAAAGCGTATTTAATAGTACCGTCTTCTGACACTTGTTTTTCAGAAATATCAGGTGCTGATATCACACAATTACGTTGTAATTTCTCACGTAATTTCTTATTGATATTAGTCATCTGCTCAAAATCACTGTAACCAAAGTGATAAATCCACTTCATGATTTGATCTGCTCTAAAAGGTTTTTCACCAATAGACTCTAGGTATTCACGCATACCTTTTTGATCAAAATTAAGTAGGTTTACTTTTCCGCTTACATTATTCATAGAACAAACTCTCACTAACTAAAATTAAACTACTTGATAAAGCAGCCTAAAAAACAAGGCGCAAATTGTACGCTTTTTAAGCGTCAATCGCAATTTTACTAGGTTATCGTCAGAAGAATTATTATCCGCTTAAAATAACAAAAGGATTTTACTAATTGCTCAGTAAAATCCTTTTAAATACTTAATAAAGTATTAAGTAATTAAACATTAACCTTTCAATTACCTACCAAGGTAAGCCAATAAAAAGTGCTAATATTTAAAGTCTAATTAACGAGTGCGTGGGCAAATTTCGTCATCAGAGAAGAAATAAGCAATTTCACGAGCAGCTGATTCTAAAGCATCAGAACCGTGAGCAGCATTTTCGTCAATTGAATCAGCAAGGTCAGCACGGATAGTTCCTGCTAATGCTTCAGCTGGGTTAGTAGCGCCCATGATTTCACGGTTTTTAAGAACAGCGTTTTCGCCTTCTAAAACTTGTACCATTACTGGTCCAGAAGTCATGAATTCAACTAAAGCGCCGAAGAAAGGACGTTCGCTATGTTCAGCGTAGAAACCTTCAGCTTTTTCTTGGCTTAAGTGGATCATTTTAGAAGCAACAATTTTTAAACCAGCAGTTTCAAAACGGTTGTAAATTTGACCAATGAAGTTTTTAGCAACTGCGTCTGGTTTTACGATAGAGAAAGTACGTTCGATAGCCATGATAAGCCCTTATAATAAATTAAAATTTTAGTGTAATTAAATAGATACCAATTTAGCAAACTGACATCTACAAATTTTGGCGCGATTATAAACGAAATAATAGTAAACTGCTATCAATAACCGAGGGTTAATTATTCAGACCTGTGTCCCCTTTATAACTAAGGTTCAGTTGAAATTAAAAACTCCTTTAGGTATGGCCTTAATCTAATAAAAGAACTGTTTCAATATAGTCATGAGTTGCCTTGCATAAAACCTTTCTAAATCAGTATTAAAAAGCGATCTAACTAAATCCCTCTCATAAGTTTCTCATTGGTAATAACCCGGTATGGCATCACTTATTTGCAAATACTTCGTAAATCACCATAGTAAAGTTACAACTGTATAGAAATTTCCTATTATTTTGCTTTTTTCTCTGGTCCTTTAGTCGTAGTTGTTAACTAAAAGGGTAAAGCATTCTTCAACAAAAAACGGAAAAGTCACACTTATTGGCTATTTTCTCAATGTCGCTGTAACTCAAGCTACTTATGATTTTTTACCATTATGAGGTTAAGAAAATAATAAATATTTCATAATATTCTCCTTTAAACATCATTTTTAGTTGTTACATTTGGTCACATTGTCGTAAAAATTCTGACATGCTTTAATAGTTCACTGCGAGTTAAAATTAAACAACTGCAGGAATATCAATGCAATTTATAAAACGTGCGCATGGGGATGAACAACCATATTGGCCAGCAGGGCCATTTAAAATTAGATTACCTTTTGTTCATTACCGCTGGGAACTCCCAGAAATGATACAAGGTTTTTTTATGTTCGTGGTTGGTTTAGCCATGATCCCTTTGCTTGAAAGCTATTTAGGCATGCCTTATGAAGCAGCATTAGCTTTTACTTTTATTGCAGGCGTTGGTTACATTTTACCAGCCCTACTTGGCGTTCCTTTGGTACCCGGTTGGATAACACCAGCCATTCCTGTTGTTTTACTCTATTTGAAAGGTTTTGAACCAGGCCCTGAAGCAATCAGAGCATTGTTCGCCTTACAAATTGAAGTCTCGATTATTTTTCTAATTTTAGGCGCAACCCGTCTAGGATCTAAATTAGTGGATGTTATTCCAAACTCACTAAAGTGTGGAATAATTATTGGCGCAGGTATGGCGGCAATGATGGGAGAACTCAAAGTTGGTGGTCGCATTGATTCCACGCCAGTTTCATTGATTGTTGGTTCTATTATTTCAGCTTACATCTTATTCTCTCTGTCTTTTAAAAATGTAATTAATGAAAACTCATTTGCCCGAAAAATCGCTAACTTCGGTATGGTACCAGGAATGATCATTGCGATGCTCGTTGGCTGGGCGGTAGGTGAATATCCATTACCTGAAATTGAATGGGGCATTACTAATCCTAACTTTTCATTAATGTGGCAGTATCTACCTTTTACTGTTGGCTATCCTGATTGGGAAGTTTTCTTACTAGCCATCCCAACAGCAATCATTGCTTATGTTATTGCCTTTGGTGACATCCTTGTTGGTTTTACTTTAGTAAATCGTGTTGATCATATTCGCGTTGATGAAAAAATAGAAGAAAATGTTGATCGAGTTCATTTAGTTACTGCTATTCGTAATGGTTTCCATGCTTTTCTAGCACCATGGCCAGGACTCGCAGGACCATTATGGACAGCTGCTCACGCTACCGTTGCCGAGCGTTACGCTATGGGCCGTAAGTCAATGGAGTCTATCTATAGTGGCGGTGGTACTTTTTGGATGAGTGGTTTACTTGCACTATTCGCATTACCGTTAGTCACCCTATTCAAACCGGTATTACCCATTGCACTTTCACTTACCTTAGTTCTTACCGCTTACATATGTATTATGGTTGGTATGGAACAATTGAAAAACTCAACTGAACGCGGCGTTGCCGGTATTGTTGCTGTTACATTAGCTATGCCAGATCCTAAGTCCACCATGTATGCAGTTTGCATCGGTGTAATTCTTTACGTCTTGATTGAGCGTCCTAGATTAATGGGCAAGCACGATAGCAAAGATAACATCATTTTTGCTGATGAAACGCAGGAAGAAGTGGCTGTCGCTACGAATAACAATACTTAGTAATAGGGGAATATATTAATGACTAGTATAAACATTTTTGAACAATATTTAGAGCCAAACGAAGCTAACTATATGGCCCTGACACCCATTTCGTTTTTAGAGCGTGCAGCCTTTGTTTACCCAGATAAAACAGCAACCGTTAATGGTGATATTCGTCATACTTGGTTAGAAGTTTTTCAACGTTGTTCACGCTTTGCTAGTGCTTTAGCAAAACGTGGTATTGGGCGAGGTGATACGGTTTCAGTGATAGCACCAAATATCAGCGAACACTTTGAAGTACATTTCGGTGTACCGATGAGCGGTGCTGTGCTTAATTCAATCAATACTCGCCTTGATGCTGAAGCCATTGCTTTTATACTTGTGCATGCTGAAACTAAAGTATTAATCACTGATAAAGAATTTAGCCCAATAGTTAAAAAAGCTTTACGCATGATCCCCCATAAGCCGTTAGTTATCGATATTGATGATCCTAATTTTAACGATGGTCAATTAATAGGATCATTAACCTATGATCAGTTGCTAGAAGAAGGTGACAGTGATTTTGAACCAATAAGACCTAATAATGAATGGGATGCTATTTCTTTAAATTATACTTCGGGCACAACAGGCGATCCTAAGGGAGTGGTATATCACTACCGTGGTGCTTACCTTAATGCGGTGAGTAATGTTATGTCATGGAGCATGGGCGAGCATCCAGTCTACCTATGGACTCTACCTATGTTCCATTGTAACGGTTGGTGTTTTCCTTGGTCGATTGCGGCAACTGCAGGTACCAGTGTAAGTTTACGTCACGTGCGCGCAGAACCTATTTTTAATTTAATTCAAAGAGAAAAAGTGGGCTACTTTTGTGGTGCACCAATTGTATTAAATATGCTTAATGGTGCGGATGCATCATTAAAAGCTGATATCAATCACCCAGTGAAAGTAATGACGGCAGGTGCTCCACCACCAGCTTCCGTGATTGAAGGTATGGAAGCTTCTGGTTTTAAAGTAACTCATACTTATGGTTTAACCGAGACCTATGGCCCTTCTGTTGTTTGTGCTTGGCATGACGAATGGAATGAAGAAAGTGCAGAGAAGCAAGCTAAATTAAAATCTCGCCAAGGGGTTCGCTCTCCAATGCTTGATCAATTAATGGTAGCGGATCCTGAAACCTTAGAGCCTATGCCAAAAGATGGGGAATCTGTTGGTGAAATCTTTATGCGCGGCAACCTAGTGATGAAAGGCTATCTTAAAAACCCTTCAACCACTCAGTCAGCATTTGATGGTGGTTGGCTTCATTCAGGTGATATCGCGGTTTGGCATAGTGATGGTTACATTGAAATAAAAGATCGCTCTAAAGATGTCATTATTTCAGGCGGTGAAAACATTTCAAGCGTTGAAGTAGAAGATATTTTATATCGACACCCTAAAGTTCAAGAAGTGGCAGTAGTCGCGAAAAAGGATGATAAGTGGGGAGAAACTCCTTGTGCGTTTATTACACCAATGCCTAACATTGAAATTACCGAACAAGAAATGATCACTTTCTGTCGCGATAATATGGCGCACTTTAAAACGCCAAAAACCATTATCTTTGGCGAATTACCAAAAACATCGACGGGTAAAATACAAAAGTTTGTTTTGCGTGCGCAAGCAAATAAGTAGTATGACAACTTTCTAAATAGTAGTTATATACCTAGACAGCCTTAGTCTACATGACCCTGTATTTTAAAGTTGTTTAAGTATAGTCCCTTCCAACCTCCTACTATTTTTTGGGCTGGCTTATAGCCAGCCCTTTTTTTATAATTATACCAAATTGATTAAGTTATTTCCCTCTCAGCGAGAATTAAAAGGCTTAAAGGTAAGGAATTGATTGAAGAGAATGGTTATTCCCTTGTCAAAATCAATAACGTAACATATAAGCCTTTTAAACTCGTCCTTGTGAAGCTCATTAGCAAACTGATAACGGCGTAAAATTAATTGAATATAGACTAACTATGTTTAACAAATTTTTCTTGTTTTAAGCTCGCTAATGTAGCTCTGAGTAGGGAATAAATTTAATCAAATTGGTATTATTTTATCGTTTATTTGGATACAGGTGATTAATGTTTTTACAGCAAAAACTATCCCGTACGTTCTTTTCTGCCATCACCGCTATTTTGCTCGTATTACTTATTGGTATCTATTGGTATTCAGTGCCTTTAATTAATAAAGAAGTTTACAAAATTGAAAAAAATGCCAGTCGTTTAGTCTTAAATAACGTTTTTGAGTTAGCCAGTACCATGCAACTCAGCCTAAAACCTCAAAAAGAAGAAGTCGTTCATAGGCTGCGTCAAATAATCAAAAATAGTGTCATTGCCAAGACAGGCTACCTTTTCATTTTTGATGAACAGGGAAATATGCTGCATCACCCTAACCCTAATATTAATGGCACTAACGCTTTACTGCTTAAAGATCCAAAAACCGGTGAACCCATTTTACAAGAGCTTATTGCTGTTGCTGATACAGGAAAAGAGCTTGAATACCTTTGGGATAAACCAAGCGATGCCAATAACTATAGCCATAGCAAATTATCCTTAGTACGACACTTACCTGAATTGGGTTGGTATATTTGCTCGTCTGTCTATATTGACGAATTGCAAAGTAGCGGACAACTGCTGAGCCGACGTATTTTAACAATGGGTTTTATTGCCTTCATGTGTGCTATTTTCTTAGCGCTAATTTTTTCATATTGGGTGACCAAGCCCATTAATACATTGGCATTGATTGCCAGAAAAGTGAGTCAAGGCGACTTAACTGTAACCAGTGGCATATCACGTACAGATGAGTTAGGTATTTTAGGCAAAGCATTTGACGACATGGTAGATCAAATGCGTGAAAACATTGAGATGCTTGATTTAAAAGTTGCCTCACGAACGCAAACATTAGCCACAACCAATGCTCAACTGCAACAAGCACTCAGTGAGAGTCAACAAGCGCAGCAGCAATTAGCGCAAGTTCAACATATCAACGCTGTTGGACAGCTTGCTGGAGGATTAGCCCATGACTTTAATAATATCCTCACCATTATTCTAGGTAACTTACTCGCTGCGCAGCAAGATAACGAGCATAATAAAGGCTTACTATTGCGTTTACTTCCCGCAATAAAAGCCTCCCGTAAAGGCAGTGATATTACCAACCGTTTATTAGCCTTTTCACGACGACAATACTTGGTCCCCTGTAGAGTTGACATTACCGTATTAATTGTCGAAACCATCGAGTTATTGAAGGGGTCATTACCTAGTAAAATTATAATTAACACCGATTTTTCTAGTGAGAAATTACAAGTATATGTTGATGCTAATCAGTTAGAGAATTGCTTAATTAATTTAGTATTAAATGCAAAAGACGCCATGCCGAACGGAGGCGCCATCACTATTATTGTCAACAAAAGAATAGTAGATAACGTATTACAATTCGACGAAGAAGTTGTTTTAGGCGAGTACCTTGATGTCACTATAATAGACGATGGTTATGGTTTTTCCGATCAAGCGATAAACAAAGCATTTGAACCCTTTTTTACTACCAAAGATACTCATCAAGGCTCAGGTCTGGGCCTAAGTATGGTATTTGGCTTTATCAAACAATCACAAGGCTACATTCGCATCGCTAACCAGATAAGTGGTGGCGCGAAAATATCACTATTATTACCTTTATTGAGTAGTAAAAAAGAAGAATCAACCTCAAAAATAGCATTAGATAACAATAAAGAACTAACGAAAGAAACAGGTTTTTCCAATAAATTAATATTATTAGTTGAGGATGATCATGATGTTAGAGCTATTATTAGAGAGCAGTTAATCTCATTTGGTTTAAATGTCATTGAAGCCAATGATAGTGATGAAGCCGAACAACTTATTGATACTATCAATGACTTATATGGTATGGTTTCAGATATTAGTATGCCGGGTAATAAGGATGGATTTGAACTAGCTACCTTGCTAAAAAGTCGCTCTCCTACGTGTAAAACTGTACTCATGAGTGGCTATTTTCAACAACACAAAGAGCCAAATGAAGACACGCCTATTTTGTTAAAAAAACCTTTTGCGGCAAGTCAGTTATTTCAAGCATTACAATAAAAAGAATCGAGGTGATGACACTTGTGAATACCAAACCCTTAATTTACGTTATCGATGACGAAGCCGAAATATGTGACTTAGTTTGCCAAGAGCTTGAGCGCTACAACTTTAGTACGCAATCATTCACTACCGGCGAACAAGCCTTATTAGCTATAAAAAAACAATTGCCATCACTTTGTATTATTGATCTTGGCTTACCTGATATGGATGGTTTGTCCTTAGTGAAACAGCTTTTTGACGATAAAAAGATCGGTGTAATCATTTTATCCGGTAGAAATAGCCTACCCGATAAAGTATTAGGACTAGAGTTAGGTGCAGATGATTATATTGGCAAACCTTTCGACCCACGAGAACTCGTAGCTCGGGTAAAAAGTATTATTCGCCGAATTGTAGTTAATGAACAGCCAGCAAAAACACTTCATACCGCAAGTTTTGGTGATTGGACATTTGCACAGTCAACACTTACCTTAGCCAACAACAAAGGCGATAGCTTTATGCTAAGCGCTGCTGAAACTGAAATACTGATGGTTTTACTGAATGCGCCAAGGCAAATATTATCACGAGAGCGTTTACTGAGCGAAGATGCAACATCTTTCGATCGAAGTATCGATGTTAGAATGTCGAGGTTAAGGAGGAAAATAGAACAGGATCATAAAAACCCTAAAATAATCAAAACAGTATACGGTGCTGGTTATATCTTCACTTTAGAAGTGACTTGGCAATAAACCTAATACCAAGTCCATTAAATTTATTTCCATCTCAGAGCTATGTCAGAAGAGTTATAACAAATAAAATTTGTGTAGGTATAGTCAT
>CAJXRC010000019.1 GCA_913058405.1 uncultured Colwellia sp.
TCGGCAGCGTCAGATGTGTATAAGAGACAGGGCAAAGACAGCGGTTATTACTGGCTTTAGCCTTGATAAATGATCCTCAAATTATCTTTCTAGATGAACCAACAACAGGTCTAGATCCCCATGCTCGTCGAAATTTTTGGCAGCTGATTAAAAATATTAAAGCACAAAATAAAACCGTTGTTTTGACAACCCATTATATGGATGAAGCCGAGCAGCTATGTGATGATATCGTCATCATGGATCTGGGGCGAATAATTGAGGCGGGAACCCCACATGAATTATTAGCTAAACATTTTGAAGATGTTTTCATCTACCTACCTCAGGCACAAGTTTCGAGTGAATTAGTCAATGAACATGGCTGGAATCAATTAGCTGATCGTATTGAAATCACGAGTAAAAACGTTGAAAAAACTCTATCCTTATTAATGAGTAATAATGTTTCCCTTGATGGCTTACATGTTAAGTCAGCTAATCTTGATGATTTATTTTTGAAACTTACGGGTCATTCGTTACAAGCATGACGAACCCCGACTCCTATATTAAGGAAATAATATGAATTTCAAACGTTTTTTTGCTGTTTTTAAAGCGCGGAATATTGAATTTTTTCGTGATAAGTCATCACTTGGTTGGAACCTGTTTTTTCCTATTTTGTTGCTGGTTGGTTTTTCCTTTATCTTTTCAGGTGATGGTCGAGCAGCGTATAAAGTAGGTTTGCTAGTAGAGCAAGAAAAAATGCAGAAAATGGAAGTGAATGAAGCACAAACAGAACTGACTCAGTTACGCTTTATTGATTTTATTAACTATAGCGACCTTACTTTAGCGAAGGCAAAGCTTAGCCGTCACAGTCTAGATTTGTTGGTTGACTACAATGAGAAACGTTATTGGATTAATGAGGAGTCATCTAAAAGTTATTTAGTTGAAAAAATCTTCCTCGGTCAACAGCTTGGTCAACAAACTGAATTTACTCGCTTACAAAGTAGTGGCAAAAGTATTCGCTATGTTGATTGGGTGCTACCAGGAATATTGGGTATGAATATGATGTTTAGCTGCTTATTTGGTGTAGGTTATGTCATCGTACGTTATCGCAAAAACTCAGTTTTAAAGCGGTTAAAAGCAACACCACTGTCTGCCTTTGAATTTGTTTCTGCACAATTATTATCACGATTATTCATCGTCATGTTTATGTCAATGGTCGTTTATAGTGGCTGTAATGTCTTTTTTGATTTTTTCATGATGGGAAGTTATGTAGACCTTTTCATTATCGGCGCATTAGGTGCTTTTTGTTTAATTAGCCTAGGGCTACTCGTGGCAAGTCGAAGTAAAAGCGACGAACTTATTGGTGGACTATTAAATGTAACCTCTTGGCCTATGATGATGCTTTCAGGCGTTTGGTTTAGTTTAGAAGGTGCGCCTGAAGCGTTAAAGGTATTGGCAGATTTTATGCCACTAACTCACTTAGTCGCTGGCGCAAGAGCCGTTATTACTGAAGGTGCGACACTGAGTGATATTAGTTTTCATATTAATATATTACTGCTGATGAGTAGTATCTTTTTGGCCTTAGGGGCTTATTTGTTTAGTTGGAATACTGAACGATAAAATTTAAGCTGACAGTGGTTCTTGAACAGACAACTTCACTGTTAAATAAAAATTGAAACGATAGTTTTGTGGTGTAGTATTAGTATTATAAATAGGCAAGTAGCGTAAGGTTTTGATGGCTTTACGACATTATTTGAGTTTGTGGTAATTACATGGTCATACCAGTATACTTGCCTTGAGTACGTCGTTATTACATAAACATAACGATATTTACCCCTTATTTTAAGAGACCTATTATGGCCGTAGTGATTAGTGGAACTGGGTTATACACGCCAACTCAGAGCATCTCAAATGATGAATTAGTACACTGTTTTAACCAATACGTAGAGAAATTTAATCTTACTCATAGTCAAGAGATCGAAAATGGTGAGATAGACGCATTATCTCCTTCAAACAGTAGTTTTATAGAAAAAGCATCAGGCATAAAAAGTCGTTATGTCATGGAGAAAGAAAGTATTTTAAATGTCGACATTATGTCGCCACGTTATACCGAGCGTGATAATGACCAACTTTCCATGCAGGCTGAGATAGGTGTAGCCGCAGCTAAGGAAGCGATGTTAGCTGCCAATAAAACGCCAGAAGATATTGATTTAATTATTGTAGCTTGTGCTTATACTCAACGCTCATACCCAGCCATGGCGATTGAAATACAAAATGCCCTTGGTTGTGGAGGTTGGGGTTTTGATATGTTGGTGGCTTGTTCAGCCGCTACTTTTGGGATCATTAACGCGGCAAATGCGATCCGCAGTGGTACAGCAAAAACAGTACTGGTCATTAATCCTGAAATATTATCGCCACAAATAAATTACCGAGATAGAGATAGCCATTTTATTTTTGGAGACGTTGCAACAGCTTCTATCATTGAAGATGAAAGTACTGCGAATGCTGAGCATGTTTTTAAAATTATTAGTGAAAAGCCGATGACCAGCTTTTCTAATAATATCCGCAGTAATATTGGCTATATGAATAACTGTAGTCCAGAAAACTCAGATAATGATGACAAATACTTTATCCAGCAGGGACGAAAAGTATTTAAAGAAGTTTTACCTATGGTGTCTAATTTAATTACCAGTGAAATGGCAAAAATGGATATAGGTTCTGATGATATTAAGCGATTATATTTACATCAAGCTAATATCAATATGAATAATTTCATTGGTAAAAAAGTACTTGGAAGAGAACCAAGTAGCGCTGAAGCGCCTATTATATTAGATGAATATGCAAACACCAGTTCAGCAGGTTGTATTATTGCTTTGCACAAAAATAAACAGGACCTAGCGACTGGAGATAAAAGTGTATTATGTTCTTTTGGCGCCGGATACTCGGCATGCTGTTTATTGTTGGAATATGTTTAAAGTAAAACTTATGTAAAGTGGGACTTATATAGGGTAGCAATTATGTCGCAATCTAGCCTTTGGCAACTACACACTGATACGGGAGATTTTGCAGAGCTATGCAATGCCCTTTATCAGCGTGAAATTAGTGTTATTGCTAAAGGTGACTTTTCCAGTTCGCAATCTGTACAGGCGCGCTTAGAAAGTTTGTCTTATTATATAACTCGTACAGCTCATGCTATGGAAAAAGTCATCGCACAAGGGCAGTCGCCACTGCTATTAGACACTCAAAATGCCAGTTGGTCAGCGAAACAAGGCAATAAAATGCCTCTTTCTGGACAAGAAACTGAGCAAGAATGTGCCAATACAATCAGTTGGTATTTGCAAAAAGATATTTATGTCGGGCTTGCTGTACCTGTGTTGTTATCCGATCATATTATTATTGATTGCATTGATCGTATCGATCTTGATAAACAGAGAATAAGAACAAATGTTGGCGGTTGGTTTTCGTTAGCTGTTGATGAATTAATGAATCAAAGTCAAGTGACAAATAAGCGTCTGCTTAAACCCAATAGAAAAATAATGACCTCAGCTTGCACAGGACATTGTTGGCAAAGCAATAACAAGCAACTCCCTATTATACCAACGTTGAGAGAATTGTTACTATCTTGCTCTATTAATTGGAAAAACTTCAAAAAACCGTTAGCTATTTAACTCTGCCCGTAGATAGGTATAATAACGGTAATAATCTCGTATTTTTCTATACACTTTATTTAGGTTGTCATGCGCGTATTTACAGCAATTTTGCTGATATTATTAGTATTACTTCAATACCGACTTTGGTTTGGTAAAAATAGTGTGCCTGATTATCTTGTCCTGAAAGAAAATGTTGTTCACCAAGTCAGTGCTAACGAAAAATTACAACAACGTAATAAATTACTTTTTGCGGACACCGATGATTTAAAGTTAGGACTTGAGGCAATTGAAGAGCGTGCCCGTAATGAGTTAGGAATGATCAAAGAAAATGAAACATTCTTTCGACTTATCCCAAAGGAAAATAGTACTCGTAACGTGAATAATTAGATGAAAAGCAAGGTAGCTTCTTAATGGTGTCAGCGCAAAAATTCATTGCTATTGTACCTGCTGCAGGCGTGGGAAAACGCATGCAGGCAAATTGTCCGAAACAATACCTTTGTATTAATAATGAAACGATTTTGTCGCACACCGTGATGAGGTTGTTAAGTCATCCTTTAATCAGTCAAGTCATTGTTGCTTTGGGAGTCGATGATCAGTATTTTGCTGAATCTGCTTTAGCGCAACATAAAGATATCATTCGTGTAACCGGCGGTACTGAACGAGTTAACTCAGTACTCAATGGCTTGAAAGCTGTTGATAGGAAGAAATACCCTTGGGTATTAGTACATGATGCGGCGCGACCTTGTGTTAGCCATCAAGATATCGATAAGTTGATCAGTCAATGCTTAAGTAACGATTATGGCGGTATATTAGCTACACCCGTTAGAGATACCATGAAACGGGGTGTCGGTTTTCAAGATAATGTTAAAGGTGCGTGTAGTACTATCGCCAGTACCGTTGAACGCGAGCAGTTATGGCATGCACTAACGCCACAAATGTATAAGACAGATGAGCTAGCTACTGCGATAGAAAAAGCACTGGAAAGTGGCTTGAACATTACTGATGAAGCTTCAGCCATCGAACAGGCTAACTTACCTAGCTTATTAGTTTCTGCCAGTAGTGAAAATATAAAAATAACTCACCCTAATGATTTAGCACTAGCTGAATTTTATTTAAATAAGCAAAACAATAATAGCAATTAAATTGATCAATAGTTCTGATTTAAATAGGTCAGCTAGGTAATGTGATTGGTATAACTAGATAAAAGGACAACAAAATGCGTATAGGTCATGGTTTTGATGTACATAAATTTGGTGGCGAAGGACCTTTGGTACTCGGTGGTGTGGAAATACCATTTGAACACGGATTCATCGCACATTCAGATGGAGACGTTGCTATTCATGCACTTTGTGACGCTATTTTAGGGGCATTATGCTTAGCTGATATTGGTAATCACTTCCCTGATACCGACGGAAAATATAAGAATATTTCCAGCAGAATACTACTTCGTCATGTTGTTTCATTAATGACAGATAAAGGCTTTCAACTGGGTAATGCAGATATCACTATTGTAGCTCAAGCGCCCAAAATGGCTCCTCACTTAGTCGCAATGCGAGCTTGTTTAAGCGAGGATTTAAAGACTACGATTGAACAAGTTAATGTTAAAGCTACAACGACCGAAAAACTAGGTTATACCGGGCGCAAAGAAGGTATCTCGGTACATGCTGTTGTTTTATTGATTGCAATAGAAAAACCCCTGCCGCTTATTGAAGAAATACAAAATATTTAGTTGGTGTAATTACCTTTAATGTTGGCAAATACAGAAATAAGAAGATAGATAACATGTTAATTGAACAAGCCTATTTACACGGAAAACCAGAGTCTAATGGTTTATTGCGTAACCAAATAAGTGACTTTAAAGTCTTTGAAGAATTGCCTTTTTCTCCTTGCGGTGAAGGGGAACACTTATTTGTTCATATTCGAAAAACCGGTGCTAATACCGTATTTGTCGCCCGAGAGCTGGCTAAGTATTTTGAAGTAAAAGAACAACTTGTTTCTTACGCTGGATTAAAAGATCGTTTTGCGGTCACTGAGCAGTGGTTTGGAGTACATGTTCCAGGTAAGCAAGAATATAATTTAGATGACTTGAATATTGAAGGCGTAGAGATTCTTTCTTATAAGCGACACAATAAAAAATTACGCACCGGTGCCTTAACGGGTAATCGCTTTGAGCTTATTTTACGTGAAGTGACCGCTATAAAAGCGTTTACTGAACGTTGGCAACAAATTGTCGAACAAGGTGTCCCTAATTATTTTGGCGAGCAACGCTTTGGTATTGGTGGCGGCAATATAGAGCGAGCTTTATCTCTGTTTTCAGGACAAAAGGTAAAAGATAAGAAAAAGCGTGGTATGTACCTCTCGGCCGCGCGATCACATATTTTTAACTCGGTGCTGAATGAGCGTATTCAACAGCAATGCTTTGATAAAGTAGCTGTTGGCGATGTGTTAATGCTGGCGGGTACACAATCAGTATTCCATCTTGATGAAGTAGATAACGCTATTCAACAACGCTTTACTGATAAAGATGTTGATATAACTGCTCCTATGTGGGGCGCTGGTGAACTGATGACTAGTGCTGCACCATTAGCATTAGAACAAGAAATAGCGGGAAAGAATCAGGAGTTTTCTGAAGGTCTGCCACGTTTTGGTCTAAAGCAAGAACGCCGTCGCATTCGTTTAACGGTTAGTGATACTACTATTGAATTATTATCAGCGGAAGAAGACTCAGCACAAGAAAAGAGCAATGCAGTGAAAATTAGTTTCTTTTTACCTTCTGGGTGTTATGCCACTACAGTTTTACGTGAGCTATTAAACTACCAGGATATGACAACTCGTATTGATAAAAGAGAAACAGTTGTTAATCCAAGTCAGCAGGATTCAGTATAAATCATGGATAAACAAGGCTTAACAAGTAAAATGAAAATATTACTAAGTAATGATGACGGTGTGCATGCATTAGGTATTAAAGTGCTTTTTGATGAACTCGTTAAGCATTTTACGGTAAACGTCGTTGCTCCTGATAGGAATTGTAGTGGTGCTAGCAACTCTTTAACCTTACTTAATCCTTTGCGGGCGGAACACTTAGATAATGGTTTTATCTCTGTTAACGGTACACCGACAGATTCAGTACACTTAGGCAGTAGTCAGCTTTTTACTGATTGTGATTTAGTTGTTGCGGGGATCAATAAAGGCGCTAATTTAGGTGATGATACTCTTTATTCAGGCACCGTGGCAGCAGCAACTGAGGGCCGTCATATGGGCATGCCTGCTATTGCTGTTTCCTTGGCAGGCAACAATGAACAATATTATCAAACGGCAGCAATTGTTACCGCAAAAATAATAAAACGACTACGTACTCATCCGTTACCTGCGGACCAAATTTTAAATATTAATGTTCCTGACATTCCATTAGCTGAGTTAAAAGGAATAAAGGTAACGCGCTTGGGCCACCGTCATCAAGCTGAGGGTATGCAAAAAATGCAAGACCCGTGGCAACGTGACATTTATTGGTACGGCGTATTAGGGCAAGAACTCGATGGCGGAGAAGGCACTGACTTCCATGCAGTTGCCAATGGTTATGCCTCTGTAACACCGCTCACGGTTGATATGACAGCTCATCGTAGTATAGAAAATATTAAAAGTTGGCTTACTGAGCTTAGCTTATCAGATTAAATCGGATGTATTCTTATGATGTCTAGTCGTATAGGCGGAAAATCAAAGCGCAGTGGAGAGTTACTGGCGCAAAAGTTACAAAGTGAAGGCATCAGCAACACCGCTGTTTTACAAGCGATTGCTCATTCACCTAGACACATTTTTGTGCCTGAAATTCTTGCGCATAAAGCTTATGACAATACTGCTTTACCTATAGGGCAAGGGCAAACTATCTCACAGCCTTATATTGTCGCTAAGATGTCAGAGTTGTTATTAGCAGATGGACGACCGCAAAACATATTAGAGATAGGCACTGGCTCAGGTTATCAAACGTCTATTTTAGCTCAACTGACAGATAAAGTTTTTTCAGTTGAACGAATCAAAGCATTACAGTGGCAAGCAAAACGCTGTTTACGTGCGATGGACTTGCACAATGTCGCAATGAAACATGGTGATGGTTGGCAGGGGTGGCGTAGCAAAGGGCCCTATGATGCTATCATCGTTACTGCGGCGCCTTCAAGTGTGCCTCCTGCCTTATTAGAACAATTAGCTGATGGTGGACGTTTAATTATCCCTGTTGGAGAACAAACTCAAATTTTAAAAATTATCACGCGTGATGGTGATGTTTTCAACGAGCAGCAAGTTGAAGCTGTTCGTTTTGTACCTTTAGTACCTGGAGATTTATTGTAGTGAAAGTTTTTTCTAGTCTTTATCAATGGACTTTACGATGGGCAGAACATCAGTTTGCCCCACGCTTCTTAGTAGCACTTACCTTTGCAGAATCCATATTTTTTCCTATTCCACCAGATGTTTTACTTGCACCTATGGTGTTAGCTAAGCCACAAAAGGCATGGTATTTTGCGGGAATAACCACTATTGCTTCAATTTTAGGAGGAGC
This sequence comes from uncultured Colwellia sp., assembly GCA_913058405.1. Taxonomy (GTDB): domain Bacteria; phylum Pseudomonadota; class Gammaproteobacteria; order Enterobacterales; family Alteromonadaceae; genus Colwellia. The sequence goes on from CAJXRC010000019.1 coordinate 8,176, forward strand.
AGTTGGTTATTGGCTTGGCTACTTAATGTTTGAACCTTGGATTCAGCCTATTATTTCTAATTTTGGTTATCAAGCACGATTTGATACGGCTATAGGTTGGTTTAATGAATGGGGTGTGTGGGTGGTATTTATTGCTGGATTTTCACCAATTCCTTATAAATTGTTTACTGTGAGTGCTGGTTTTTTACATATGGCTTTTTTGCCCTTCTTTATTGCTTCTGCAGTAGGCAGAGGTTTACGTTTTTTCCTCGTGGCAGGGCTCATTAAGTGGGGTGGTAGTGCTATGGAACAAAAGATAAAGCAATGGGTTGATGTTTTAGGGTGGGGAATAGTTGGTGCCCTAGTTGTTGGTTATTTCGTTTTACGTTAAGGTGAATTGATATTCAGTTTACGTGCATAAAAATGTCGGGTGATTGTCTGGAAGCTGCAGTGGGAAGTACTGTAATGGGTTTCTTATGAGCTTTTTTCGTCTAGCTATATATGTCTTTGTTTGCGTCGTTTTAGCGACCACTCTTTTCTCTTGTAGTAGTAGAACTACTCCTGCTCCAGTATCAAATATCAACAGCAGCAGTGTGCTCGGTGAACGAAATAGAGATAGCATTAAAACTTCTCAATATCTTGTTAAAAAAGGAGAAACGCTTTATTCGATTGCTTGGCGAGCAAATTCTGATGTTAGAAAAATTGCTCGGATAAATAAAATCTCCTCACCGTATCGAATATATCCAGGACAAAAATTATTTTTGGCTGAATCTACTGTCAAAAAAACAGCGCAGGTAAGTAAAACCAAGGTATCACATAAAAATTCGACTAAAAGCTCTACAGCTAACAAGAAAAACAGCACAAAAAATACACTTGCATCTACTAAAAAGCAGGCGTATGGTGAAAATGTAAGCACTCGAAAATCATACCAAAACAGCACATTAACATCGGAAAAAGCATCGGGGAAATTTTCCCAAAAAATTAGTCGATGGCAATGGCCTGTTAAAGGCAAAGTTGTAGAGTATTTTTCAAATAGTGCACAAGGTAATAAAGGGATTGATATTACTGGCCGTCGTGGCACAAAAATTAAAGCTTCGACGACAGGTAAAGTAGTATATGCAGGTAATGCTCTTAGGGGCTACGGTAAACTCATTATTATAAAACATAATGATGACTACTTAAGTGCCTATGCTCACAATGATCGTATTCTCGTTAAAGAGCAGCAGATAATAAATATCGGGGATGTTATTGCCACCATGGGAGACACCGATGCCAACAAAGTTATGCTTCATTTTGAAATACGCTTTCGTGGTAAATCTGTTAACCCTTTAAAATATTTACCAAAAAAATAAAATTTATAATTTAATAACAGTAAATAATAAACCTTAAGATAAATACTAATAATCGGAGTTGTCGTGAATATTTAAAATAAATTAAGCTTTGCAAATTTGGGAGAATAGCATGGTCAAATTAAAAGAAGAAAAAAAAACTATTGAATCGAAGGAAGATGCACCGTCAAACCTAGACGCTACACAGATTTATTTAAGTGAAATAGGTTTTTCACCGCTATTAACTGCTGAAGAAGAAGTATACTTCTCACGTCTAGCCCTAAAAGGTGACGAGCCATCAAGAAAACGGATGATTGAGAGTAATCTGCGTTTAGTTGTGAAAATAGCCAGAAGGTATAATAACCGTGGCTTACCGTTACTCGATTTGATTGAAGAAGGAAACTTAGGCTTAATTAGAGCCGTTGAAAAATTTGACCCTGAGCGAGGCTTCCGCTTTTCAACTTATGCCACTTGGTGGATACGACAAACTATTGAACGGGCAATAATGAATCAAACCCGTACCATTCGATTACCCATTCATGTTGTTAAAGAACTTAATATCTATTTACGTGCTTCGCGTGAATTAATTCAAAAACTCGATCATGAGCCTACCGCCGAAGATATTGCATTACATCTAGATAGACCTGTAGCCGATGTTAACAAAATGCTGCGGTTAAACGAGCGCATTGCTTCTGTAGATACACCTTTTGCAGGCGAGTCAGACAAAGCACTGTTAGATGTTATTGCTGATGAAAAAAGTACCGGTCCTGAAAGTGACTTACAGTCAGAAGATATGAGTAATAACATTGTTCATTGGTTAAATGAGCTCAATACCAAACAAAGAGAAGTATTAGCAAGACGTTTTGGTTTACTTGGCTATGAAGCATCGACACTAGAAAATGTTGGTCGTGAAATAGGATTGACACGTGAGCGTGTACGTCAAATTCAAGTCGAGGCGTTAAAGCGTCTACGTGACATTTTATCCCAACAAAACTTATCAATAGAAGCAATTTTTCAAGCCTAAACTTGAATGACTTTACGATGGTAAACAGGTGATCACTGTCATGAATGATTACCTGTTCAAAAGCAGCAATTAAAAGCTGCTTTTTTTATGTCTAAAATTCAGCCTGAAAATTATTTTATCGAAGTGATATTTTAAGTATTAAAGTTATACCAAGTTGATTAAGTTCTTTCCCACTCAGCGAGAATTAAAAAGCTTAGAGGCAAGACATTGATTGAAGAGAATGGTCATTCCCTTGTCAAAATCAATAACGCTGCATGTAAGCCTTTTAAACTCGCCCTTGGGAGCTTGTTCTATGTCCATTAACATCGTTAAATTCATTTGATTTAGAATGACTAGACCTAAACAAATTCGCCTTGTTATTGAACATCTAACATAGCTCTGAGTTGGGAAGAAATTTAATCAAATTGGTATTAACTCAGAGTAGGTTTAACAAGCTCTTAATTATTAACTTAGTTAACTAAGGTTCACATATATTTATTTTTTTCAATAATAGGATTGTTTATTGAAATACTTCTACGGTATGAGCCTCAGCGTTAGTCGATTTAAACAAATCAGCCGTGCATGGAGAAATCAAGTGTGACGACCAGTTAATGGCTTTTTATTCTACCAAGGTCTTATTTACAAAATGAAATTATCAGCTACAGCTGCGCAAAATAGACGTTTGTTGACGTAAATAGTAATGAAAAATTTAAAATGCCCGTAGAATAAAATGGTCGTTTTGTGGTAATATCGCGCCAGAAAATTTTAACTTAGAGCCAGTGGGTCTTTTTCTTTAGTGGTAACACTATAATTAATTCCTTACTGAAATACACTGAAATTGGTGACTTAACTTTTATCTAATTGATATTCAGGCTTTTTATGCTTTGATATTCATTAGATAAAGTAATGAACTAATTTTTATACTCCCATCAAAAGTAGTGCAAGTGTTTATGATTACAATAAAAAAAGGCTTAGATGTTCCTGTAAAAGGCGCTCCTCAGCAGGTAATCCATGATGGTCCGTCCATCAAAACCGTTGCAACACTCGGTGAAGAGTTTGTGGGTATGCGTCCAACCATGTTTGTTAAAGTGGGTGATCGCGTAAAAAAAGGTCAAGTGATTTTTGAAGATAAAAAAAATCCTGGCGTTAAATTCACAGCTCAAGCTGCCGGTGTTGTTAAAGAAATTAACCGCGGTGAAAAACGTGTTTTACAATCAGTTGTTATCGATGTCGATGGCTATGATCAAGAAACGTTTACTGTTTATCCAGCAACCAAACTTGCTTCTATAGCACGTGAAGAGGTTGTTAAGAACCTAGTCGATTCAGGTTTATGGACAGCATTAAGAACTCGCCCATTTAGCAAAGTACCCGCTATTGATAGTGAACCTGCTGCGATTTTTGTTAGTGCAATGGATACTAATCCATTGGCTGCGAATCCAGAAGTTGTTATCAATGACCAAAGTGAAGCGTTTAAAAATGGTTTAACCATTTTGTCTCGTTTAACGAATGGTGAAGTATTTGTTAGCAAAGCACCAGGGGCAAATATCCCTGTAGATGGCAATGCAACAGTTACTGAGTTTGCTGGTAAGCATCCTGCAGGTCTTGTAGGTACGCATATTCACTTCTTAAAATCAGCTAGTGCCGAAAGATTTGTTTGGCATATTGGTTATCAAGATGTAATTGCTTTTGCCAAATTATTCACTACAGGTGAGATTGATAATACTCGTATTATTTCACTTGCCGGTCCAGCGGCCACTAACCCACGTTTAGTACGTACGGTTTTAGGCGCTAGTACTGCTGAATTATCAGCAGGCGAAACGGTTGAAGGTGAATTACGTGTTGTTTCTGGCTCATTATTAATGGGTTCAACAGCGAGCGCAGTTCACGGTTACTTAGGTCGTTATAACGTACAAGTATCTTTAATTCTTGAAGGTCGTGAAAAAGAATTTATTGGTTACATGTACCCAGGTCCAAATAAGTTCTCTGTAACTCGTGCTTATATGTCGCACTTTTTCCCGAGCAAGTTATTTAATATGACTACTACGACTAACGGTAGCTCACGCGCCATGGTGCCAATTGGTAACTTTGAACGCGTTATGCCATTAGATATTTTACCTACCCTGTTTTTACGCGATATTTGTTCTGGTGATACCGACGGCGCGCAACAACTAGGTGCCTTAGAGCTAGACGAAGAAGATTTAGCACTGTGTACATTTGTTTGCCCAGGCAAAACAGATTACGGTGTAATTCTTCGTGATTGCCTAACCACAATCGAAAAGGAAGGTTAGTCATGGGCTTGAAAAAGTTTATTGAAGATATTGAGCCGCATTTTGAAAAAGGCGGCAAACAAGAAAAGTGGTTTGCTCTTTATGAAGCAGTTGCTACCGGTTTATTCACTCCAGGTTATGTGAATAAAGGTAGAACTCACGTTCGTGATAGCATCGACTTAAAACGTATCATGATCACTGTATGGTTAGCGGTTTTCCCTGCCATGTTCTTTGGTATGTATAACATCGGTTACCAAGCGGTTGATGCATTAGCTGCTGGTTATGCCTTACCACAATCTTGGCAGGTTGATTTATTCAGCTTATTAGGTGGTTCATTAACTGTTAGCTCTGGCACATTTGATATGATGTTCTATGGCGCTATGTTTTTCCTACCTATATATGCTGTTACCTTTATTGTCGGTGGCTTTTGGGAAGTATTATTTGCCGCTGTGCGTAAGCATGAAGTGAATGAAGGTTTCTTCGTTTCTTCTATTTTATTCGCACTTATCCTACCGGCGAGTATTCCTTTATGGCAAGTAGCCATTGGTATTACTTTTGGTATCGTAATCGCGAAAGAAATCTTTGGTGGTACAGGTAAAAACTTCTTAAACCCAGCATTAGCGGGTCGTGCGTTTTTATTCTTTGCTTACCCAGCACAAATTTCGGGTGATGCTGTTTGGGTTGCTGCCGACGGTTTCTCTGGCGCTACTATGCTAAGTTCTGCTGGCCAAGGTTTGGTTGATTATTCAGTAAATGCTGATTGGTGGAACGCTTTCTGGGGCTTTATTCCTGGTTCAGTTGGTGAAGTTTCTACTTTTGCTATTTTATTGGGTGGTGCATACATACTTTATAAAGGTATTGCTTCTTGGCGCATCGTATTAGGTGTGTTTGGCGGTATGGTTCTAACGTCATTATTATTCAATGCGATTGGCAGCGATACTAATGCTATGTTCGCTATGCCTTGGCATTGGCACTTAGTTATTGGTGGTTTTGCGTTTGGTATGATGTTTATGGCAACTGACCCTGTTTCTGCTTCGTTTACCAACACAGGTAAATACTGGTTTGGCGCTTTAGTTGGCGTTATGGTGGTATTAGTTCGTGTTGTTAATCCAGCATTCCCAGAAGGTATGATGTTAGCTATTTTATTCGCTAACTTGTTTGCACCATTGTTTGACTACTTTGTAGTACAAGGCAATATCAAACGGAGGCTTGCACGTAATGTCTAGTAATAAAGAAACATTTGGCAGAACCTTAGGTTTTGTTTTAGTTATCTGTTTAGTGTGTGCTGCCTTGGTATCTATTGCCGCGGTTGGTTTAAAACCACTACAAACAGCTAACAAATTGCTTGATAAGCAAACTAAAATCCTTGAAGCTTCCGGCTTATTAGCTGATGCAGGCAAAGATATTGTTGGTACGTATAACAAACGTGTTATCGCTAAAATGATTGACCTGAAAACAGGTTCAGTTATTAAGGGTGATGTTAATGCATTTGATGAACGTTCAGACTCTCGCGACTCAGCGAAAAGTACTAAACCAACGAATGATATTGCAGGCCTTAGTCGCCGTGCTGATCGCGCTGTAATCTATTTAGTTAATAACGAACAAGGTCAATTAGAAACTATAGTACTACCTATTGTAGGTGCAGGCTTATGGGATCTCATGTATGGCTTTGTTGGTTTAGCTCCTGATTTCAACTCAGTGCAAAGCGTTGTTTACTCCGACCTTAAGGAAACTCCAGGATTAGGCGCAGAAGTGCTTAACCCTAACTGGAAAGCTTTATGGCCAGGTAAGAAAATGTTTAACGAGCAAGGCGATATCGCTATTAAGCTTGTAAAAGGTGGCGCTAAAAAAGGTGATGTTCACGGTGTAGATGCTTTATCTGGTGCAACATTAACCAGTAACGGTGTTGAGCGTACATTACATTTTTGGTTGGGTGATGAAGGCTATGGTCCTTTTATTGCTAAATTCCGTAATGGAGGATTGAACTAATGTCTTCAGATACTAAAAAAGTCCTCTTCGGACCTGTTGTTGATAACAACCCAATTGCATTACAAGTTTTAGGTGTATGTTCTGCACTTGCAGTAACAAGTTCAATGGCTAATGCGTTAGTTATGACACTGGCTGTAATTGTAGTAACTGCTTTTTCTAACTTGTTTATTTCGATTATCCGTAATCAAATCCCGTCAAGCGTACGTATTATCGTGCAAATGGCGATTATTGCTTCATTGGTAATTGTTGTTGACCAAGTATTAAAAGCCTTTTCTTACCAGTTATCAAAAGAATTATCGGTATATATTGGTTTGATCATTACTAACTGTATTGTTATGGGTCGTGCAGAAGCTTTTGCAATGAAAGAAAAGCCAGGTGTGAGCTTCTTAGACGGTATTGGCAATGGTTTAGGCTATGGTGCTGTATTAATGGTTGTTGCTTTCTTCCGTGAACTATTAGGCTTTGGTAAAATCTTCGGAATGGAAGTATTACCTCTAGTACAAAATGGTGGCTGGTACCAAGGTAATGGCCTATTAGTATTACCTTTTAGTTCATTCTTCATCATTGGTTTAATTATCTGGGCTGTACGCCAGTGGAAACCTGAACAAGTTGAGAAGGATTAATCATGGAACATTATTTAAGCATATTTGTTAAAACCATATTTATTGAGAATATGGCATTAAGCTTCTTCTTAGGTATGTGTACTTTCTTAGCGGTATCAAAGAAAGTTAGCACAGCGATTGGTTTGGGTGTTGCGGTTGTTGTAGTACTTGGTTTAGCAGTTCCTGCTAACCAAATTATCTATCAGGCAATTTTAGCGCCGGGTGCACTTGATAGCCTAATGGGAATTACTGATCCGAAAGAATCAATTGACCTTAGCTTCTTGTCATTTATTACCTTTATTGGGGTTATTGCTGCTTTAGTACAGATTTTGGAAATGCTTTTAGATAAATATTTCCCTGCTTTGTATCAAGCACTTGGCATCTTCTTACCTTTAATCACGGTTAACTGTGCCATTTTTGGTGCGGTATCGTTTATGGTTGCGAAAAACCTTACTCTTGGCGAAAGTGTCGTTTACGGCGTTGGTTCAGGTATTGGTTGGATGTTAGCAATCGTTTTGATGGCTGGTTTGCGCGAAAAGATGAAATATTCTGACGTGCCGAACGGTTTGAAAGGTTTAGGTATTACATTTATTACTGCTGGATTGATGGCTTTTGGCTTTCTTTCTTTCGGTGGTATTTCGTTATAAATTTGGTCGGTGTAATGCATATTCGTATGTGTTGCACCCTTAGAGAAGTTTAAGGAATAGTCGATGGAAATTATTCTCGGCGTATCGATGTTTACCGCGATAATTATTGCCTTAGTCTTAGTGATTTTATTTGCTAAATCTAAGTTAGTATCAAGTGGTGAAGTAACGATCAGTATAAATGGCGATCCGGCAAAAGCAGTTAAAACTGCTGCGGGTGGCAAATTGTTAGGTGCATTAGCTGATCAAGGAATTTTTATTCCTTCAGCATGTGGCGGCGGCGGTACTTGTGGCCAATGTCGTGTAGATGTGCATTCAGGTGGTGGTGATATTCTTCCTACGGAAGAAGGTCATATCAATAAACGTGAAGCCAAAACTGGTTGTCGCTTAGCGTGTCAAGTTGCTGTTAAACAAGACATGGAAATTGAAGTTGAAGATGAAATCTTCGGTGTTCAACAATGGGAATGTGAAGTTATCTCAAATGATAACAAAGCAACGTTCATTAAAGAGCTAAAACTACAAATTCCAAATGGTGAATCAGTTCCGTTTAAAGCGGGTGGTTACATTCAAATTGAAGCACCAGCGCATCACGTTAAATACAGTGACTTTGATATTGATGAACAATATCGTGGTGACTGGAACCATTTTGGTTTCTTCGACGTAGAGTCAAAAGTAGACACAGATACATTACGTGCTTACTCAATGGCTAACTACCCAGAAGAAGAAGGCATTATCATGCTGAACGTGCGTATTGCTACGCCGCCTCCAGGACGTTTACATTTACCTGCGGGTAAAATGTCATCATTTATCTTTAGCTTAAAAGCTGGCGATAAGGTTACTATTTCAGGTCCATTTGGTGAGTTCTTCGCTAAAGAAACTGATAATGAAATGGTATTTATTGGTGGTGGTGCAGGTATGGCGCCAATGCGTTCTCACATATTTGATCAACTTAAACGTTTGAACTCTAAACGTAAGATGAGCTTCTGGTATGGTGCACGTTCTAAGCGCGAAATGTTCTATGAAGATGATTATAACGGCTTAGCGGCTGATAATGATAACTTCCAATGGCATGTTGCTTTATCTGATCCACAACCTGAAGATAACTGGGATGGCTTAACTGGTTTTATCCATAATGTTCTTTTTGAAGAATATTTGAAAGATCATGAAGCACCAGAAGATTGTGAATACTACATGTGTGGTCCACCAATGATGAATGCTGCTGTTATCGGCATGCTTAAAGATCTTGGTGTAGAAGACGAGAATATCATGTTGGATGACTTCGGCGGCTAATTGTTTATTTTAACTTGTTTATTGCCTTAATTTCGTCGTCGACTGTGCTCATTGACTAACGTCAACTCGGCGCAGCCTTCTAGAACTAAAAGCAATATTCAGCGTTAAAGATAAACAATTATTTATCGGATGATCATTAAAATAAAGACGGCTTCGGTCGTCTTTTTATTTTAAGAAGAAAGATTGTTTATATCGCTGTATTTTTGTAAAAAATATATCGATATAAATAATAATTTGGAACTATCTATGAATAAACTAAAACTAGTCTTATTAACAGCTTTGGTGATAATGCTTTCGGCATGTTTCCCGAGTAACCCTTCTAATAAAACAGAAGTGCTGTTACAAGGTCGAACTATGGGAACTACCTATAACATTAAAGTAGTTGGAACCGAAGAGCAGGTTATAGAGCTTAAGTTACAGCAACAAATTGATGCAGCGCTAGAACAAGTGAATCAAGAGATGTCGACTTATATTCCTGATTCTGAGTTATCGCAATTTAACCAATCCAAATCAACTCAAGCTATCGAAGTATCACCAGGTTTTGCTCGTGTACTTCAAGAATCTATTCGTCTTGGTCAATTAAGTGAAGGTAAGCTTGATATTACTGTCGGGCCCTTAGTCAACTTATGGGGCTTTGGTCCAGCGCAGCGTCCTGAAACTATTCCTAGCGATGAGGTTTTAGCGGCAACTAAAAAGCGTATTGGTCTACAAAACATAACGCTAGACGGTAATCTTCTCTCGAAAAAGATACCTGATTTATATATAGATTTATCTACTATTGCTAAAGGTTATGGCGTTGATATTATTGCTGAATTAATAGAGAGCAATGGATTCACTCACTACCTAGTTGAAATCGGTGGAGAAATGCGATTAAGGGGCTTTAAACATACAGGTGAACTGTGGGCTATCGCAATAGAGAAACCTATTCTTGATCAAAGTGGGGTAGAGCGTGCTGTACACCAAGTTATTATTCCTAAAGACAATGCTGTAGCTACTTCAGGCGATTATCGTAATTACTTCGAAGCAGAGGGTAGACGTTTTTCACATATTATAGATCCAAGTACGGGTAAACCTATTGATCATAACTTAGTATCCGTAACAGTAGTTCATCCTTCCTCCATGACGGCTGATGGCTTATCAACCACTATGATGGTTATGGGGATGGAAAAGGGGATGGCCTTTGCGACTGAAAATAACCTTGCCGCATTATTTATTTCTAAAACTGAAAATGGCTTTGATGAACGTTTTACGGTAAAATTCAAACAATACCTAAAGTAAGAGGTCAGTTGCGTAAATAATGCAACGCTAAGTACGTTTTACTTAAAAAAGTATTGCATTGATATATTCAATGACTCTTGTCCTGAGCATTGGTTGTTTCGTTTTTAGTTTAGTGAGTTGAGAGCATAGCATTATGATGATTTTCCTTATTTCTTTTGGTTTCTTCCTTATGGTAGGTGCTGCCATGGCGGTAGGTTATATTTTCCAGAACAAAACACTTGCGGGCAGTTGTGGCGGTTTGGCGAGCGTTGGCATTGATAAAGAATGTAACTGTGATAACCCGTGTGAAAAGCGACAAGAGCGTGAGAAAAAAGCAGCACTTGAACATAACCTTCAAAATAGAATTGATGTAGCGAATTTATAGCATTTAATATTTTGCTGTTAAGATTCGGCTAATAAAAAAGGATAATTAAGTTACTTAATTATCCTTTTTTATTACTTGTCTGTTTGCTAAGAAAATTAGCTAATAAAGTGTTTTATTTTAGTAATAATCCCTTCGGCATCTAAGCCAAGTTCATGATGCATTTCTTCTTGAGTACCATGTTTAACAAACTGATCAGTAACACCAATATTTAGAATAGTCACCGGTTTACCTTGAGAGAGTAAATATTCATTCACACCTGAGCCAGCGCCGCCAGCGATAGCATTATCTTCAATAGTTACCAGACAATCATGATTGCTATTTAAAACATCAATCAGTGTTTCATCAAGCGGTTTAACAAAGCGCATATCCACTAAGGTAACGTTTAGCTCTAATGCCGCTTTCTTCGCTTCACCTAGCATAGAGCCAAAACTTAAAATGGCAACGCTTTTACTTGTTGGTTTTTTGTTTTCGAATGCTTTGGTTTCAAGGATGGTTACACCTTTGCCTAATTCGATAGTCTCATCAACACTTGGTAGAATCTCACCTGTTCCATTGCCACGAGGGTAACGAACAATGCTAGGGCTATTTAACTTATGGCCAGTGTTCAACATTAACTGACATTCTCGCTCATTAGAAGGTGCCATGATAACGGTATTAGGAACGCAACGTAAAAAGCTTAAGTCGAAAACGCCTTGATGAGTCGCTCCGTCAGCACCTACTATGCCTGCGCGATCAACGGCAAACATAACGGGTAAGTTTTGTATGGCAACATCGTGAATGAATTGATCATAGCCACGTTGTAAGAAACTAGAATAAATTGCCACCACTGGTTTTAAACCACCAATTGCAAGGCCTGCAGCATAGGTTACAGAGTGCTGTTCAGCAATTGCTACGTCAAAGTATTGATCGGGGAAGCGTTGGCTAAATTCAACCATGCCAGAGCCTTCAGCCATGGCCGGAGTAACCGCAACTAATTTTTTATCGACTTCAGCTGTTTTACACAACCAATCACCAAATATTTTAGAATAAGTGGGTAAGCTAGGTTTTGACTGGGGTAAATTAGTTTCTTCAGGATTAAACTTAGGTACCGCATGGTATTTGATTGGGTCTTGCTCTGCCGCTTGATAACCTTTACCTTTGGTTGTAACCACGTGCAAAAATTGTGGACCTTTCAAGTTGCGCATGTTTTTAATCGTTGTCACTAAGCTTTCGACATCATGACCATCAATAGGACCAATATAATTAAAGCCTAACTCTTCAAAAAAAGTACTGGGTACAACCATGCCTTTTAAGTGTTCTTCAGCGCGGCTAGCAAGTTCTTTTATTGGTGGAATATTACCTAATAATTTTTTACTGCTTTCTCTAAAACCAGTAAAAATACTGCCTGATAACAATTTGGCAAGATGGTTGTTTAATGCGCCAACATTCTTTGAAATTGACATGTCATTATCATTTAAGATGATTAACATATCTTTTTTGATATCACCTGCATGGTTTAAGGCTTCAAAAGCCATACCTGCGGTCATTGCGCCATCGCCAATCACAGCAACGGTTTTACGATTTTTTGCTTCTTTTTCAGCGGCTACCGCTAAACCTAAAGCGGCAGAAATGGAAGTACTTGAATGACCAACACTTAAGGTGTCGTATTCGCTCTCTTCACGCCAAGGGAAAGGATGTAAACCACCCTTTTGTCTTATAGTATGAAGCTGATCACGCCTGCCAGTTAAAATCTTATGTGGGTAAGCTTGATGACCAACATCCCAAATTAAATGATCAAACGGGGTGTTGTAGACATAATGTAAGGCTACAGTAAGTTCAATAGTTCCTAGACCTGATGCAAAGTGTCCACTACTTTTACTCACCGAATTAAGTAGAAAACTACGTAACTCATTACTGATACGTGTCAGTTGTTCCTGCGGCATAGTACGCAGATCTTCTGGAATATTAATCTGAGAAAGCAGTGGGTAGTCAGCAAGGTTTTTAGTCATAGTTTGTCTATTGGTAATTATCATTTTATTTAAAGTTTTGCCCTGTCTTAACGCCTAGTGGCTGCGTTTAACAATAAAAGTGGCAAAATCTGCTAAAGATTGGGTATTGTAAGGTAATCTGCTCAAAGCTTGAAGCGCTTGTTGTAATAAGTTTTCCGCTTTGTCTTGTGCGCCCTGCAAACCGAGTAGCGCTGGATAAGTACTTTTATTAGCTGCTATGTCTGAGCCAACAGGCTTACCTAGCTCTTCTTCGGTAGATGTTAAATCAATTATATCATCTTGTACTTGGTAGGCTAGACCAATGAGCTGAGCGTATTCGCTTAATACTTTTTTGTAGTCACTGGTGACTTCTGCACTGCACATCGCTGGCATCAATACTGACGCTTCCAATAAGGCACCCGTTTTAAGAGAATGCAGTACTTCTAATTCAGATAGTGGAATGGTTTTACCCGTTGCCGCTAAATCAAGTGCTTGTCCGCCACACATTCCCTGGTAGCCCGAAGCACGCACTAATTGTTGAATTAGTTTTACTTGAATAGGCATTTGGGACGAAATTTGATTCGATGAAAACGTATGATTAGCTAAAATATCAAAAGCAAGAGTTTGCAAGGCATCACCAGCTAGTATTGCTGTAGCTTCATCAAAAGCTTTATGACAAGTCGGCTTACCACGTCTTAAATCATCGTCATCCATTGCTGGTAAGTCGTCATGTAAAAGTGAATAAGCATGAATGCACTCAAGGGCACCAGCTACTGCATCAATATCGTTCAAGTCAGCTGAAACCGCTTCACCTGTAATATAAGCTAAGTAGGGGCGCATGCGTTTTCCACCAATAAGTAGACCATATCGCATGGCTTCTATTAGCGTAGGATCATTGATGGAAAGCTCTTGAAGCTTAGTGGCTAGAAAATCATTTATACGGAGTTGATAATGAGCATAAGAAATTAATGTAGTCATTAACTTTCGCCTGCGCTGCTATCAAAATCACTTAGCTTGGCAGTGCCATTTTTATCTAGCAAAATTTGTACTTTTTGCTCAGCAGCTTGCAATTTTACCTGACTTAATTGGCTCAGATTCAGGCCTCGTTCAAAAAGTGCCATTGATTCTTCAAGGCTTAATTCACCTTGCTCTAAACTTTGCACAATTGTATCAAGTTCATTTAATGATTCTTCAAAAGAGAGATTTTCTAGTTTCTTTTTAGCCATGATTTTTGCTCTAAGCACGTGAGGATTAATTAATTCCGGCAAACTTACCTTAGCTTGCAACGTGGGTCAATTGACCTAGTTCAATTATAGTTCTAAAAATATTTTATCATTAGTGTTAAGTTATTGACACTGCGGGCGATAATAAACTTATATACATATTTTATTATTAGTGAATTATTCGTTAGGCATTAGCGAATAGCTTGCACTTAATGTAGTATTCTTTTATTTATACTCATGACAATTCAAAATGCCCTCTGGATCGAGCATTATGAATGATTACGGGTATTAAGTTCGGTCTAATACTAATCTGTGTAAGGAAGTGCGCATTTTCTTACACAGATTAGTATTAAAGCGCGATTAGTTAGTTGTTTAGGAGAGTTTTGTGGATTTAGCTACGTTAATTGGTATTTTAGGTGCCATTGGTTTATTGGTCATGGCGATGGTGCTATCGGGCGACATTATGATGTTTGCTGATACCCAGTCGGTATTGATTGTTTTTTGTGGCTCAATATTTATCGTATTATCTAATTACAACTTAGGGCAGTTTTTTGGTATAGGCAAAATAATTGGTAAAGCCTTTATGTTTAAACTTGAGAAACCTGAAGAGCTAATCGAGAAAGCTGTTGATATGGCCGATGCAGCACGTAAAGGCGGTTTTTTAGCCCTTGAAGAAGCCGAAATTACCAATCCTTTTATGCAAAAAGGTGTTGATATGTTGGTTGATGGTCATGATGCTGACGTAGTGCGAGCAACATTACAAAAAGATATTAATTTAACTACTGAGCGCCATGAAACGGGTTCAGATATGATGATGGCGCTTGCCGATGTTGCACCTGCAATGGGTATGATTGGAACGCTTATTGGTCTTGTTGCCATGTTATCTAACATGGATGATCCTAAATCGATTGGTCCTGCGATGGCGGTTGCTTTGTTAACAACACTCTACGGTGCCTTTTTAGCCAACGTTATCGCTATTCCTATTGCGTCAAAATTAAAACTTCGCATGGCTGAAGAAAAAATGAATCAAGAGCTAGTGCTTGATGCTGTCCTGGGGATTCAAGATGGTCAAAACCCACGCGTTATCGAAGGCTTATTAAAAAACTATTTAGCTGAAGGTAAAAGAAAAATCGATACAACTGATGAGTAGCAGGAACAGACTTATGTTAAGTAGCTTTAGTTTAGGAGTGACGCATGGCTGAACAAGAATGTAAATGTCCACCTCCTGGGCTGCCTGCGTGGATGGGAACGTTTGCCGACCTTATGTCGTTGTTAATGTGCTTCTTCGTTTTGCTTTTATCATTTTCAGAAATGGATGTTTTAAAGTTTAAACAAATTGCCGGTTCAATGAAATTTGCCTTTGGTGTACAGAATAAAATTGAAGTAAAAGATATTCCTAAAGGTACCAGTATTATTGCTCAAGAGTTTCGCCCTGGAAAACCTGAGCCAACTCCTATTGAAGTTATTCAGCAACAAACGATGGAAATGACCCAGCAGATGCTTGAGTTTCAAGCGGGTGATGAGACGTCTGCTGGTGGGCGACAAGAGCAGCGAGGTACTGAGCGTGGTGGTCAATCTCAAAATACTGAAGATGCACTTTCACAGCAGGCATTGGACCAAGCTAAACAAGATATGGAAGAGGCTGCTCAAGAACAAGTAAATGAATTGGTTAAGAAAATTGCTGAACAGCTAGAGCAACAAATACAAGATGGTGCAATAGAACTAGAATCATTGGGACAACAAGTCATTATTCGTATTAGAGAGAATGGTTCTTTTCCTTCAGGATCTGCTTTCTTACAGCCTAAGTTTAGACCTATTATTCACGAAATTGGTGAGCTGTTAAAAACGGTGCCGGGTGAAATCATGATTTCAGGTCATACAGATAATCGTGGCGTTAATTCTGAATTGTATAGTTCAAATTGGGACTTATCTAGTAAACGTGCGGTAGCGATAGCGCACGAGTTGATTAAAGTACCTGGTTTTGACCCTACACGTTTAGTGGCTGCGGGTCATGCTGATACTCGAGCTTTGGTACCTAATACTAATGCGCTTAATCGTCGTCGAAATCGACGTGTTGAAATTGCTATTAATCAAGGTAAAGCCAAAGAAACTGAGCGTATAGGCATTACAAAAGAATAGAAAAACATTAACCAAGGTTAAACTTAAAAAACTAGAGTCATCACTCTGTCAGTTGTTTAGGCTTACCTTGTGAATGGTTAAGTAACGCAACAAGGACGTAGCTTATTAGACAATGTAGATTCGCATTGTCTTAAGTAACTGGATTACACCCTATTCACATTACTTTCTTATATTCCTCTCAAGTAAGCGCTAAAACGAAAGCTCAACAGAAGCCAAAAAATAGTGTACAATGCGCGCCATTATTTTTTTGTCTTTTTTAGGTCATAACCGATGAAATTTATCGTAAAGCTTCAAGCTGAGATTACCATTAAATCTCGCCCCGTCCGTAAACGTTTTACTAAAATATTAGAGTCTAGCGTTAAGAATGTTTTACGTCGTATTGACGAACAAGTCACTACACGTATGAACTGGGATAATATTGAAGTTAATACTAAAGACAATTCACCTGAAAACCGTGAACGGTTAGTAGAAGCACTTAAGTGTATTCCTGGCGTTCCTATGTTCTTAGAAGTACAGCAAAGTGAATTTGTTGATGTTCATGATATTTATGAAAAAACACTCGCTGTTCATGCTAAATTTATTGAAAACAAGACTTTTTGTGTACGCGCTAAACGCACAGGAACGCATGATTTCAATTCTTTAAAAGTTGAACAATACGTTGGCGGTGGTTTAAATCAAGCGGTCGAAAGCGCTAAGGTTAAACTAAAAAATCCAGATATCACTATTCATTTAGAGATTAAAAACAAAGATCTTTTTATTGTGACCCAGCGACATAAGGGCTTAGGCGGCTTTCCAATAGCGACTCAAGAAGATGTTTTATCACTAATGTCAGGTGGTTTTGACTCTGGTGTTTCAAGTTATCAAATGATCAAGAAAGGTGCACGTACTCATTACTGTTTCTTTAATCTTGGTGGTTCTGCTCACGAAGTGGGTGTTAAACAAATTAGTTATTATTTGTGGAACAAATTTGGTGCCTCACATAAAGTTAAATTCTTTGCTGTAGACTTCGAGCCTGTTGTTGCTGAGATTCTTGAGAATGTTGAAAATAGTCAGATGGGCGTAGTGCTTAAACGCATGATGATTCGCGCAGCTACAAAAATAGCAGAGCGTGGTAAAATTCAAGCACTTGTTACAGGTGAAAGTTTAGGTCAGGTTTCAAGTCAAACCTTAACTAACTTAAACGTTATCAACCGTGTAACTGATACGCTGATTTTACGACCATTAGCAGCTTATGATAAGCAAGATATTATTGATATAGCGCGTAAAATAGGTACAGAAGAATTTTCTAAAACCATTCCTGAATACTGTGGTGTTATTTCTAAAAAACCAACAGTTAAAGCTGTTTTATCTAAAGTTGAAGAAGAAGAAGGTAACTTTAACTTTG
Source organism: uncultured Colwellia sp. (assembly GCA_913058405.1). Lineage (GTDB taxonomy): Bacteria > Pseudomonadota > Gammaproteobacteria > Enterobacterales > Alteromonadaceae > Colwellia. The sequence goes on from CAJXRC010000019.1 coordinate 25,633, forward strand.
ATGTTTTAGACAAGGTTGTTAGCGAAACGCGTGTTTATGATATTCGTGATATAGGTAAAGAGACTGAAGAAGAAATTCGTGCGGTAGATCTTGTAGAAAATATTCCTGATAATGCTGTAATTCTTGATATTCGTAGTCCTGAAGAAGAAGAAGATAAACCTTTAGAGTTAGCTGATGTAGAAGTTAAACATATCCCTTTTTATAAGTTGTCTACACAGTTTGGCGATTTAGATATGACGAAAGAATACCTGTTATATTGTGACCATGGTGTGATGAGTAAACTACAAGCCTTGTATTTACTCGATAATGGTTTTAAAAACGTAAAAGTATATCGCCCTTAACCTTCAGAGTTAGCGCTTAGGTTAAGCACTTGTTGCCACAGTCGAGTATTTTCGGGTGTGGCAATATTATATTTCTTCGCAACTCGATGAATATAACCGTTAATATAATCAATTTCCGTAGACCTTCCAGCCAAAACATCACTACGCATTGAAGAGCTATTTTTAGCTGTTGCTTGTGCTACTTTACGCACTATTACTTCCAAATCTTTTAATACCAAATTAATGCTTTCGGCTTTACTGACATTGATTATTTCAGTGAGTAGCAGATCGATTTGTTCACTAAACTCAGCCTTATTTACTTCGCCATTTTCAATGTTATTTACCGCTGTTATAGGGTTTATCACACAATTTATTGCCAACTTTAGCCATTGCTTTTGCACAATGTCTTGATGAAAGCTTACTCGGGGCAGGGCATCATTCAATTGACTAGAGAGTTGTTGCTGTAAAGTTGAGCTTAGTTGCCCAGAAAGTAAGCCAATATCAGTTTGGCCCAATCCTGTATGGGTGATCGCTAATGGTGCATTGCGTAAACAGCCATGTGTCGTTAACATCGCCAGTATAACTTGCTGACGGGGAAGTAGACTCTCTACATCCTTTAGAGTACCCATACCATTATGGGCAAGAATAATAAGGCAGTGAGGGTTAATGTTGCTAGCTATTTGTTTTATTGCAGTGGCAACATTAAATGATTTTAAGCATAAGATAATAACATCAGCTGCTGCTATATCAGCTGTTTTGCTATAGGTTAAAGGGAGAGTCTTGGTTTGCTGTTGCTGATAGGCAGTAAATTTATATGTTGCTGCTTTTTGCTCATTGTCATTCAGCGAGTCTTGGTTGGAAGCCAGTAGGCTAATGCTTATCTCTTCATTAATATTGTCGGGAGCATTATTCGAGTTCTTTATTTGCGATAAATGATGGTACCAAAGTAGCCCCATTGCGCCTTGTCCAACAACAACAATATTTTCTAACTTATTTATCATTAATTTGTTATTTACCATTTTAGTTAATTAGTCGTCGGTAGTTAGTGAGGGAGTTATCGTTTTTCGAACAAAGCTCCGGTAAAGCCATTTTGCTAATACGAATAAAAAAATACCAACAACATCAGCAAGAAAGTCACCAAACTCACCATTTCTAAAGCCTAGAAAAGATTGACCAACTTCTGTCAAAGCGCCATAGAAAATAAGCAAAGGCACAGCAACAGCAAGTGATAACTTTATAATAGAGTGGCTAACCCAGGTTAAAATGAAAAAACTCGTTAAATGGCCTATGGTATCAATCGCAGGGAGCTGAAAAATACGTCTTCGTAAAAGGTCAGGTAAAAATTCATGAGCGAACAGCAGAGATACAGTGATAATGATTACCGTAATAAAAAAGTAATAATGCTGGCGAGCTTTCACAAATAATCTACAAATGAATAAGAAAGTATTTGGATACTAGCATGATTAATACTAAACGGATTAGTTTATTGCTCAGCTTTAATACCTAGCATGGTTGCTTGTTTTAGTTAGCACTTTAGTTGCGTGCATGAAACGTGAAGGTATAATGGCAGGTATTGAGTTAATTAAACCTACAGCTAAACCTATAGAAGAGAAATAAATTATGCCATCAATGGATATCGTATCAGAAACTGACTTAGAAGAAGTAAAAAATGCTGTCGATAATACTAATCGTGAAATGACTACACGTTTTGACTTTCGAGGTGTAGAAGCAAGTTTTGAATGGAAGAAACCTAACGTTACTCTTAAAGCTGAAAGCGACTTTCAATTAAAGCAAATGTGCGACATGTTGAGAAGTCAGTTAAGTAAACGTAATGTGGACGCAAAAGCGATGGCCGTTGGTGATGCTAGTGCAACAGGCAGAAATTGGAGCCAGCAAGTAACGTTTAAAGAAGGCATTGAACAAGATGTTGCTAAGCAAGTAGTAAAGCTAATTAAAGGCGAAAAGCTGAAAGTGCAAGCCGCTATTCAAGGTGAGCAAGTACGAGTAACAGGTAAAAAACGTGACGATTTACAAGCGGTAATGCAATTAGTGCGTTCTGCTGAACTAGAACAATCATTCCAATTTACAAACTTTAAAGACTAAAGTACGCTATCAATAAATTGTGATGATTATTTAAAAACCATAGCGTTAGTTATGGTTTTTTTATGTTAGTTAAAAATAATTGATCTTAAAACTTTATCTGATGCGTATTGTAGGCTTTGAATAGTATATACCCGTTACCATTCAAGATGCAGGTTTCAGAGTGCTTGAGCAACTTCAATTCAAGGCGCTGTGATGAAATAATGGTTGTTCCATTATAAGTCGCAGTAACGATGAAGTGATGTTGACCAAGCGCTTCTTTTATAGGTTTAAAATCACTTTAGTCGGCGTTAAATAATCACACCATAGAATGACTATGCTTAAATTATTTGCCTTGCCTAACGTGGTTTTAATTCCCACTGAAATCCCGTATTTTGATTGGTAACGGGTATAGTAACCTAAGGAAAATACATGAAGTATCTGGCCCTTTGTTGGATCCTAGCATTATCGAGTAGTGCTGTTTTTGCAGACGGAAATAGAGGAGAGGTTAGGGAGCGTATCGAACCCAAAGGTTTCTTGTATGGCTTCGGTTTAGGTATTAGCCAAGAGATATATGCGGGTTATGATTATCGAGTAATACCTTTACCTATTATAGGATACCGAGGTGATAATTTTAGAGTGTTAGGTCCTTTCGTTAGTTATGATGCGTTGGAATTTTCTGATATTGAATTAACTTTACAAGTTGCTCCTAGATTCCAAGGCTTTGATGAGTCTGACAGTTTTATCTTTGAAAATATGGAAGAGAGAAAGTTTTCAATGGATGCTGGCTTAGGGTTTTCTTATGAAAAAAAGGACTGGAAAATAGCTCTTTTAAGCATGTTTGATGTACTTGGTAGATCTGAAGGTTATGAAGCTAAAGCAAATATTTCACGTGTATTTCGTAAAGGTCCACTTTTCTTTGAGCCGCGTTTAAGTGTCAGTTATTTAGACAGTAACCATGTTGATTATTACTATGGTGTAAAGGCCAATGAAACCAATGAGTTTACATCACAATATCGTGGTCAATCGGCACTCAATACTACTTTTTCTTTGTCTTTAGCTACCCCTATCTTCTTAGGTGGATTTACGCAGATTGTTGTTGGTTATACTTGGTATGACTCTGCAATAACCAATAGTCCATTAGTTGAAGATGACAGTAATATAAGCGCTCGTTTTCTCTTTAGTAAATTCTTTTAAATCTGTAGCCAACACTATTATCAACACAGCTTTTCTGTAAATGCCATTCAAGGCGGCTATTGACTATTGAAATTAGTCTGCTTGGTATTAGTATGAAGAGTCACATACAGATATGTATGCATTAGAAATTTTTCTTTAATCTCTAGCACTATTCATTTACTTATAACAGCCAGGACTTGTCGGAAAATATTGGCTGTTATCTATCTCTACCTTTTCGGATTACATGTCTCTCGATGATTCTCCATAAGGCGTAAAGTCAGCTTATAAGCGCCGTAACACCTGGTTATTATCTCGATTAATCATTTAGCTGATAAAAACAGTATAGACGTCTATACGTTTAGATGTTGACATATCTAGTGATCTAAGTAACAGTATAACCATTAAATATTATGTGTTTTTTTTGTTAGGTAGCATCATGCCCATTAAAATTCCCGATCAATTACCAGCGTTATCAATTTTAGATAACGAAAATATTTTTGTAATGTCTGAGAACCGAGCAGCATCCCAAGAAATTCGTCCGATGCAAGTGGCTATTCTTAACTTAATGCCGAATAAAATTGAAACAGAAGTGCAAATTTTGCGCATGTTGTCTAATACACCATTACAGATAAATATTGAGTTTATTCGTATACATAAAAACGTATCAAAAAATACGCCAGAAGAGCACTTAGAAAACTTTTACCATTTGTTTGATGATATAAAGCACAAACAATACGATGGCCTTATTATCACAGGTGCTCCGTTAGCTTTACTTGATTACTCACAAGTCACTTTTTGGGACAAAATTTGTGAAGTATTTGATTGGGCTGAAAATAATGTTACTTCAACTATGTTCTCCTGTTGGGCTGCACATGCCGCTTTATATCACCATTACGGCCTAAATCGTCATTTACGTAAAGAAAAGCTTTCGGGTGTTTATAAACATACACCGCTTGATGATAAAGAGCCGCTAACCAGAGGTTTTGATGAAAACTTTAATGTGCCACATTCACGTTATGGTTACATCGATAAATCAGATTATGAAAGTATTCCTCAAATAAAAATATTAGCTGAATCTGGCGATGCAGGGGTGTATTTGGCGGCGAGTAAAAATAAGCAGCAAGTGTATTTAACCGGCCATCCTGAATACGATGCAAGTACCTTGCATGAAGAGTATTTGCGCGATAGCAGCCAAAATGCTGATGCCGCTTTACCCAAAAACTATTATCAAGATAATGATGCAAGCAAATCACCTGTTGGCTCATGGCGTAGCCACGGCAGTTTGCTCTTTACTAATTGGCTCAACTACTATGTTTATCAAATGACGCCATATCAATTAGATGCTTCAAATATTAGAGCTATTCACCCTGATACTGTGCTTTAAGGGCTAGCTGAAAGGTCAGCTAAAATTATTTAATTGACCTATATTATTTATCTTAGTCAGCCATAAAATAACTTTCGACACTGCGGAAAAAGAACATGAAAAAATCATCATCGTTTGCCTTATTTGAGCAACAATTAGCAAAAAACATTTTAATCTTAGATGGTGCTATGGGCACCATGATCCAAGCATATAAGTTTGAAGAGCAAGACTTTCGCGCAGAACGCTTTGCTGATTGGCATACTGATGTAAAAGGCAATAACGATATGTTAGTGCTTACTCAACCTGAAATCATTAAAGCGATTCATCTTGAGTATCTTGAGGCTGGTGCTGATATTCTTGAAACGAATACGTTTAACGCAACAACGATTGCCATGGCCGATTACGACATGCAAGAGTATAGCGCTGAGATTAACCGTGTTGCTGCTCAAATAGCGCGAGAAGCGGCTGATGAGTACACTAAAAAGAACCCTGATCGCCCTCGTTTTGTTGCGGGTGTTTTGGGGCCAACAAACCGAACTTGTTCGATTTCTCCTGATGTGAACGACCCTGCATATCGTAACGTTACTTTTGATGAGCTAAAAGATGCCTATATTGAATCGACGTTAGCTTTGATTGAAGGGGGTAGTGACATTATTTTAATCGAAACTATTTTCGATACCTTGAATGCTAAAGCGGCAATCTTTGCAGTAGAAACTGTTTTTGACCAATTAGGTGAGCGTTTACCTGTAATGATTTCAGGTACTATTACTGATGCCTCAGGACGTACGTTATCAGGACAAACGACTGAAGCTTTTTACAATTCGTTACGTCATGCAAAACCTGTTTCCTTTGGTCTTAACTGTGCGTTAGGTCCTGTTGAATTGCGCCAATATGTTGCTGAATTAAGCCGTATTTGTGATACAGCTGTTTCTGCCCATCCTAATGCGGGTTTACCAAATGCTTTCGGTGAGTATGATTTTACCGTTGAAGACATGAATACCCACGTAGAAGAGTGGGCTTCATCAGGTTTTTTAAACATTATTGGTGGTTGTTGTGGTACCACGCCCGAGCATATCAGAGGCATGGCCGACACGGTTGCAAATATAAAACCGCGTAAAGTTGAACAACGTGAAATTGCCTGTCGCTTATCTGGTTTAGAAGCATTAACCATTGATAAAGATAGCTTGTTTGTAAACGTCGGTGAACGTACTAATGTTACCGGCTCTGCTATGTTTAAGCGCTTAATTGTTGAAGAAGATTATGATAAAGCTATCTCTGTGGCGTTACAGCAAGTAGAAAACGGCGCGCAGATTATCGATATCAATATGGATGAGGGTATGTTGGACTCAAAAACCGCCATGGTGCGATTTTTGAACCTGATTGCTGGCGAACCCGATATTGCTAAAGTGCCGATCATGATTGATTCCTCTAAGTGGGATATCATTGAAGCGGGGCTAAAATGTATTCAAGGCAAAGGCATTGTTAACTCAATCAGCTTAAAAGAGGGCGAAGAAAATTTCCGTCTCCAAGCTGAATTGCTTCGTCGTTACGGCGCGGCTGTTATTGTGATGGCGTTTGATGAAGAGGGACAAGCTGACACACGCAAGCGTAAATATGAAATTTGTCATCGTGCTTATCATATGTTGGTTGATGAAATTGGTTACCCGCCAGAAGATATTATTTTTGACCCGAATATTTTTGCTGTTGCGACGGGGATTGAAGAGCACAATAACTACGCGGTAGATTTTATCGACGCGGTTGACGACATTAAGAAAAATCTACCTTATGCGATGATTTCAGGTGGTGTATCTAACGTTTCTTTCTCATTTAGAGGAAACAACCCTGTACGTGAAGCGATTCATGCTGTCTTTTTATACTACGCCATTAAAAATGGTATGGACATGGGTATTGTTAATGCGGGCCAATTAGCCATTTATTCAGACTTACCCGTAAATCTAAAACAAGCAGTAGAAGACGTTATTAAAAATAAGGATGACGGTGCGACCGAGCGCTTACTTGATATTGCACAAGAATTTCATGGTAAAGCGGGCGGACAAGCCTCAAAGACTGATTTAACTTGGCGAGAATTGCCGATTAACGCCCGTTTATCTCATGCGCTAGTGAAAGGCATTAATGAGTTTATCATCGAGGATACTGAAGAAGCTCGTTTAGCGTCAGAGAAACCATTAGATGTCATTGAAGGGCCATTGATGGATGGTATGAATACTGTCGGTGATTTATTTGGTGCGGGTGAAATGTTCTTACCGCAAGTGGTGAAATCAGCGCGTGTAATGAAACAAGCCGTTGCATATTTGAACCCTTATATCGAAGAAGGAAAAACTGAAGTAAGCACCAACGGTAAAGTATTGCTCGCGACGGTAAAAGGTGATGTACACGATATCGGGAAAAACATTGTTGGCGTAGTACTGCAATGTAATAACTATGAAATTATAGATCTTGGCGTAATGGTTTCTTGTGATGATATTTTACGCGTTGCCAAAGAAGAAAATGTCGATATCATTGGTTTATCAGGCTTGATCACCCCGTCACTTGATGAAATGGTCTATGTTGCTAAAGAAATGAAACGTACAGGTTTGAAACTGCCTTTATTAATTGGCGGTGCAACTACGTCAAAAGCACATACAGCAGTAAAAATTGAGCCTCAATATGATGAACCCGTAGTTTATGTATCAAACGCATCACGCGCGGTATCTGTAGTAAGTAATTTATTATCTAGTGATCATAAAGCAAAGTTCTTTGCTAGTACTCAAGAAGAGTATGCAAGAGTACGAGAACGTCATTATAAAAAAGGTCCACGTTCAAGTTTAATAAGCCTTGAAGCTGCTCGTGCTAATGCGACTAAAATTAATTTTGAAGGTTATACGCCTAAAAAACCCAACAAACTGGGGGTAACTGTCCTAGATAATATCGATTTGAACGAGGTTAGAAAATATATTGATTGGACGCCATTTTTCATGACATGGCAAATGTCTGGCAAGTATCCGCTTATTTTAAAACATGAAGTGATCGGCGTTGAAGCAACGAGCTTATTTAATGATGCTAACGCCATGCTTGATGATGTTATCAACAATAAAAAAATATGTGCTAGAGCAGTATTTGGTTTGTTTCCAGCGAACAGTACTCAAGATGATATACAGCTATACACGGATGAAAGTCGCAGCGATAAATTAATGAGACTTCATCAACTACGTCAACAAAGTAAAAAACCAGCAGGGCAGTTTAACCGTTGTTTAGCTGATTATATAGCACCAGATGACTCAGGTATTGAAGATTATGTTGGTGCTTTTGCTGTGTCAGCAGGTTTTGGCGTTGAAGATTTAGTCAAAGTTTTTGATGCGGATCACGATGCCTATAATTCAATATTACTCAAAGCAGTAGCGGATAGATTAGCGGAAGCGAGTGCTGAATATTTACATGAAAAAGTTCGTAAAGAATATTGGGGTTTTGCGCCTGATGAAGATTTAAATAATGACGCGTTAATTCGTGAAAGTTATCAAGGTATTCGACCAGCGCCAGGTTATCCTGCCTGTCCTGAGCATACTGAGAAAGGTCTATTGTGGGAGTTACTCAATGTTAAAGAAAACATTGATATGGACCTCACCTCAAGTTATGCGATGTGGCCAGGTGCAGCAGTGAGTGGTTGGTATTTTTCTCATCCTGAATCTAAATATTTCGCGGTAGCAAAATTAGCTAAAGATCAAGTACTTGATTATGCAGCGCGTAAGGGCATGACTATAGAGCAAGCCGAACGTTGGTTATCAGCAAACTTAGACTATGAACCAGAATAAACTAAGTCGTTTAAATAGGTGAACTGATTACCTATTTAAGTTACACAAGTTGAGACTAATAAAAAAGGCTGCTCCATGTTTATCATGGTGCAGCCTTTTCGTTTTTTTAGTTAATGCTTTTTAGTAAAATGAATTTTGCTAGTAATGTATTACGTCATTACAAGCACTTCATTAGCCTTGGCTTATGCCTTAGCTCATATCTAAATTACGCTGATTGATATAAGTCTGTTTGTGGTACTTCAAACTTATTATTGAATTTGGCAGATAATACGCCTTTACGATGTGCTAGTGCTGATTGTAGTTTTTTAGCTACTTTTGCAATGGCAACATAAAGTTGTTTGTCAGAAGCATTTACAGTTACTTTTTCACCTTCATACAAGGTGGTTACTTCAAGTTTTTGTAGATGCGGTTCAACGGTAATGGTCGAGTTTAGCGTCATGATTGACGGATAATGTTTAGAGATTTTCGCAAACTTATTTTCGATAGATTGCTTGATACCTTCAGTTATTTCAACGTGGTGTCCAGAAATTTTAATCTTCATAGTCTTACCTCTTTTGTTATCTTTAACTTTATCTTTGTCGTTATCTTCAATTTCATAATCCTCCTTCAGTCATAAAAATGCAATAGAAAAAAGGTAGATAAATGCAATTAAATGTAATCATGTTTTTAACAATTTTTGGGCATGAAATATGCTAATAAAAACTTTTAATAAACTAAGGTATTATTCAAATGATTGGCGAAACCGATAGTTATAATGACAAAGTAGTAACGATACTTTAGTTGGGTAATGATTACTAATCGCCAAATGCTACTCGAGTAAATAGTTTTTTAGTTTGTTGCTTGTTAATTGAACCTTGGAGTCTTAGCGGTACTTTAATGATTATGTTGGAATATACTCGGTACCAAGTCTACTTCTCTACAAAGCACAGTAAAGTCAGGTACTGTGATGCAAGCACCAGATTCCGTAATAAGGCCGTTGAATTTTAGCTTCCTGAATAATCGAGATAATGTTTCTGGAGTGATCCCTAACTGGGATGCCAATACTTTCTTAGTATTGGGTAGGGTGAATCGATTGCCACATCTTTTTTGTTTGCTATAAATATCAGCGAAATGCATGACCAAACGCTGATTTGCATTAACTTGTGTGAGCATATCTAACGAATTCATTAATTGACCGACACGGTTACTAATAAAGCTGATCACCTGTAAAGAGAGTTCAGGGTTGCTAATAAATAGTTCTTTAAAACTTGCATAGCTATAGGCCGTTAGGGTCGTTTCTTGATCTATATGAGCACTCATAGGGTACTCTCTTGGTTGCATGAAAACCGCCATTTCAGCTATAACTCCGCCAGAGAGAAAAACTTTAAAAACTTTTTGCTCACCATTAGGCATTAAGCGAGACAAGGTGACCTTTCCTCTATTAACTTGGTAAATATGATCCGCAGTATCACCTCTTTCAAATAAATACTCATGACTATTCAAATTAATTTGATGACTTTGTGCTTCCAATATATTGCGTTGAGATGGTGATAGTAATTGCAGTATGGAAGCTTCTATTGGGCAGGTCTGAGTGCTAGACATAGTTTTTCCCTGTGTGTGAATAAGTGACGGCCTTGATAATTGTCAAGGAGGTAATGAGATAACTAGAGTACTATAAATAAAAATCATTCGCATTTATAGGTTGTCATGAAATATTTATACTTCAGTATATTTCTGTTTTTATCACTCAGTTTTTTGTTATTAAGTCCTAAAGGAAATACTGCTGATAATGCACTAAATCACACGAGAAGTTATACATTGGCAGGTCCTGGTGCCGTGGTCAGTTACCCGTTAATGGTAATGGCACAAAAAAAAATGTTGTCGCAGCACCACATCGCACTAGAGTTTGTGCAATGGAAAAATCCGCAACAACTCAGAGCTATGGTTATGGGCAGTCAGGTAGACTTCACCGCTATGCCATCGAATCTTGCTGCAACGTTTTATAACCACGGTCATCAGCTGAGTTTAATCAATATTTCTATCTGGGATATTATGAGTATTGTCAGTCAGCAAGGTTACCGCTTAGTTGATATACAGGACCTTATCGGTCAAGAGATAGCAGTGCCTTTTAATAATGATATGCCAAGTATTGTATTAAAGGAGTTGCTCAATGCCAATTTAGCCGAAAAAGCCAAACAAGTTACCATTAGAAATAGCCATAACCTTGCTGATGCTGCTCAGCTACTATTGGCCAACAAAGTTAAGCATGCATTATTAATTGAACCGCTTAGCTCTGTGGTTTTACATCAAGCCAATAAGAATAACGCGCAAAAGCCGGGCGTTAATCTGATTACCTCATTGAATATTAGTCAGCTTTGGCAAAGCAGTTTTCCAAGTAGCCCTAAGTTACCACAGGCAGGGATCATCGCTAACATTACCGTTAATCAAGACCGTAAATTAGTGAACCAAGTCAATCAGGCATATAAAGTTGCTGCTACTTGGTGTCAGGAGAATGTCGTTCAATGTGCCGATGTTGTTAGTACCTATCTTCCAAAAATGCCAAGAGCGGCACTTATTTCAGCGATAGAAAAAACAGCAATTACAACGGTTGATGCTAAGTTAGCAAAAAAAGATCTAGAAAGCTTTTATCGCCTTCTTGCTAAAAGTGATGCTAAGCGTATTGGCAATAAATTACCTGAAGATGGGTTTTATTTCTAATGCCTTCAATTCTAAAACTTTCACTTAATTATCAGCATAAGCTGATAATCAAAAAATCACTCATTCAGTTAGCAGGTATTTTAGCGTTGATCGCTTTTTGGCAATATCTCGCAGATCAGTTAAGTAACATGATTCTAGCAACACCTAAGCAAACTTTTTCACGTTTGGCTGAATTAATAATGGGCGCTGAATTTTGGCAGACATTACAAGTTAGTCTAACTCGATTAACTATCGCGCTCAGTGTGGCTTGTTTAATCGGTTCTTCATTAGGAGTAGTTGCGGGAAGAAAAGCCTGGGTGAGAGATTTTTTAGCGCCCACTCGCTGGTTACTGATGAGCATCCCACCTGTTATTGTCGTATTACTGGCAATGCTGTGGTTTGGAATGGGATCTTCCATGGTTATTTTTATCACAGTGATTTTACTCAGTCCCACCGTTTATGTGAACACGCAAAAAAATGTCTCTAAAATAGATAAACACTGGCTCGAATTAGCCACCATTTACCAGTTTTCATTTTATCAACGACTCACTAAAATTTATATTCCAGCCATTGCTCCGCCTTTGTGCGCCACCCTTGTTATTGTGTGTTGCAGTGGGGTTCGCATTGTTGTTCTCGCTGAGGTATTAGGCAGTCATAAAGGCATAGGTTATCAATTAGCTAATGCGGGCAGTAACTTTGAAACCCCTGAGTTATATGCATGGGTGTTAGTGAGCTTGTTAATAGTAGCTATATTAGAGCTGTTATTGTTGAGACCAATTCAGTACCGCCTATTACATTGGCAAGGGACTGTTTTATGAAAAATATAATCTGTCTCTTATACACATCTCCGAGCCCACGAGACCGTACTAGATCTC
>CAJXRC010000020.1 GCA_913058405.1 uncultured Colwellia sp.
AGAGAATGCAGGAGCATATTCTCCTGAATAACCATTCTCTTCAATCAATGCCTTGCCTTTAAGCCTTTTAATTCTCGCTGAGTGGGAAATAACTTAATGGGCTTGGTATAATAGACCTTCACTTTCAATAAAACTTACTTTATTAAACGCTGGTAAAGCGTCTTTGTTTTGGCATTGAAAAATAATAATTGTCACTCATTCAAGTATTACGAGTTTTCCTGTCTTCTTATTTCTTATTTTTCGTTTAAAATATAATCTTGTAATAAGCACAGCATCACTTTTTTATCATAGTAATAGTCTGATAAATAAACTAAAATAATACTTGTGTTGCTTTTTTGCGCTGCCCTTAGCTTTAATAGCTTTAACGTGGATGAGATGTATTTCATTGTTTTTTAATCGCTTTATGTATTTTATTATCTTACTTGTTGGCCTTTTGATGCCAGCTTATAGTAATGAACACCCTTCAGAGCTTATTAATGAGTACTCTGTCGAGATGTTAACCGAAGACGATGGTTTTGTTTCTTCTGAAATATATTCAATCATTCAGGACAACCAAGGTTTACTGTGGTTTGGTACCGCCGAAAATGGCGTAATGCGCTACGATAGCCGAAAAGTAACCCTCTTTGAATTTGATAGTATGAGTTCAAACGGCTTATCGCATAATGATGCTGGCAATCTCATGTTAGATCGTAACGGGAGAATATGGATTGGTACTTGGGGAGGAGGCGCTAACCTTTATGAACCAGAAACAGGAAAATTTCAGCATTTTATCAATGACCCTCTCCGGGTTGATTCTATCTCATCAAACCGCATACAATCTTTGTTTCATGACCAAGATGGTACTATTTGGTTAGGCTCCTACGATCATGGTTTAAATCGATATCTTGGTAATAATAGTTTTGAGCACATTGAAAAAGATGATGCTGTTGAATCTGGTTTATCCCATAATAGAATATGGGATATTGAAGATAATGATGGCCAAAGCTTATGGATTGCGACTAGTTTTGGCTTGAATTTATATGATAAAACTAATAAAGCCTTTTCTCATTTTTTTCCTGACCCAAATAACCCAACTCCCACGGGCGCAAACGAAATCAGAAGTATTTTAAAAACGTCAAAAAATAAGCTCTATGTCGGTACACAAAAAGGCCCTTATAATTTCGATAAAGAAAGCGGACTTTTTACCCCTTTAAAAACCCCTGATGACGAATACCTAGGTCAGGTTAATTCTATGATTGAGGATCACAAAGGCGACCTTTGGTTTGTTTCCAGTAAAGGCTTGTTTCGACAATCAAGCTCAGGCCTGCAAATTGAACAGTTTGAACTTGAACATAATAATGGCTTAAGAATTATTTTCGAAGATAGTTCGAGAACCATCTGGGTTACTAGCGAAACTCATGGCATTTATAAGATAGTGCCTCATCGTAAATTTAAATCTATTAATAGCTCTGCGCTAACAGCCCCGAATGGCATAACTGTTGATACTAATGGAGACTTGTTAATTGTCTCTTCATCATCTGAACTATATAAATGGCAAATATCATCACAAAAACTTGAAAGACTATCCGCACCAATCTTTAGCAGCAAAAATGGTTATGGAGAAAATAGATTATTGGAAAAACCCATTATATTTCTAGATGACAATAATATCTTATGGATTGCTCAAGATGACGGGTTAGCAAAATTTGATTTGAAAACTAGGACGATTGATTTAATAAAATATCCAAAATCTGATCCTAGCTATAACGAATTTCGAGAATTACGAGCGCTCAATACTGATAAATATGGAAACCTATGGATTGGTACTTATAAAAATGGTGTCTATCGCTATAACCCTTTGACAAAATCTTTTAATCATTTAGATGATTCTTTAGGATTATCTCACCCCGAGGTATTAGAGATATTTAAAGATAATGAACAAAACATTTGGGTTGGTACAGGCAATGGAATCAACCTTTGGGATGATATCAACCAACAGTTTATTTCATTTAAAAGTGAGCATAATAAAAAAGATAGTTTGCTAGGAAAAATAGTTCAGGATATACATCAATCCCAAGATGGAAAAATCTGGATTGCCACACAAAAAGGTCTCAATTTATACCTGCCTGAAACAAATAACTTTAAACACTTTAGCAGAAAAAATGGCTTACCTACGTCTTTGATACGTGCGATTGAAGATGATAATAGTGGTCATTTATGGTTGACCACAAATAAAGGTATTTCAAGATTAAACCCATTAACCGCAGCAGTGACTAACTTTGATAGTTACAATGGTTTATTAGGGTTAAATTACTATCCAAATAGTCTGGTAAAAGGTGGAAACGAAACACTTTTCACGAGTAGCCAAAGAGGTATTGAGTTTTTTAACACTTCAGCCATTGAAGCTAATAATAGTGAGTTCAATATTATTTTAACGGGATTCAATAAAATGGGCCACTCCGTGCAGCTTGAAACGCCCTATTCTTATGTAACTGATATTGAGCTTTCTTACCTTGATTACTTTTTTTCATTTGAATTCTCAGTATTAGATTTCATTTCCCCGAGTAAGAACCTATATGCTTATAAACTAGAAGGCTATGATGATAACTGGATTGATATCGGTAATCGAAATATCGCGTCTTTTACTAATTTAGATGGTGGTTCATATAAATTCTTAGTCAAAGCAACTAACAGCAGTGGTAAGTGGGGAGAAAAAGTTCTGTCCATTAACTTGTACGTATCTCCACCACCTTGGAAGTCTTGGTGGGCATATAGTTTATATGCGGTATTGACGCTACTTGTTGTGTTTATTTTTATTTATTTTAGAACACGGTTACAACAAACAGAAATAGCGAGACAGAAGCAATTTGTGTTAACGCTTGAAGAACAGGTTAAAGAAAAAACAGCCTCCTTAAATACAAAGGCAAGTGACTTAATTGCAGCGAATAAGCAGCTGGAAGTACTTACTTATCAAGATGGATTAACAGAGTTATATAATCGTCGATACTTCGATAAACAACTGACAACAGAGATAAATAGGCATTATCGTCAGAAACAACCATTGTCTCTCATTCTTTGCGATATTGATCATTTTAAGTTATTTAACGATTCTTACGGTCATCAGCAAGGCGACAATTGTCTCAAACAAGTAGCGGAATGTATTCGTACCAACGTAGCAAGAATGACCGACGCGAATTGCCGTTATGGTGGCGAGGAGTTCGCGATTATTCTACCCAATACATCAGTGGAACAGTCGACTCTGGTTGCAGAACGTTTATGTTTTGCGATAGAGAATATGAACATTCCTCATGAAAAATCTAAAACGAGCAGCTTTGTCACTTTAACTATAGGGGTTGTTACTATCCCACCAGATCAGACGACATCCGTTGACTCAATTGTTGGTAGTGCAGATAAAGCTCTTTACCTTGGTAAGACAAATGGAAGAAATAGGGTTGTCCGCGCGGATAGCTAAGATGTACCGAGTTGAATCAGTTTAGTTTTAAGCGCAGCGATTCATGCCCATGTTTAAGGGTTTCACAATTACCTTTCATCCGCTGTAACGGACACTTGTATTTTTTATAAAAAAGAATGCCCTAGTGTTTATTATAAAACTGTTGTGCTAAGTTATTCTATGACTCACTAATAGGATTAAATTCTTTGCATGAACAACCCCAAGTAAATAGTCTTGATAATGAAAGCCAGCAACAAGCGCATGTTGTGTCTTTATTTGCCTTGGTGGGCATGTCACTTACCGCCGTAATGGGACTCATTGCGCTGTTCAACAACAACTTCATTTTAGCTGCGAGCTTATTCTTTGCTTCTTTTGTCTATTTTCTTGGTTATTTTGCTTATAAAAAGTACAACAATATAACATTAAGCTCCGCCATTATTCTGTATTCTCTCTACTTATTAATGTTCTTTCTGATCTACTCAGGTGGTGTTGAAAATACCGGGCCTTTATGGATATTTATTGTTGCCCCTGTTTCAGTATTCATTCACGGTTTAAAGCGTGGGTTAATCGACATTACATTATTCGTTGCAATCATCAGCATCCTTATGTTTATGCCAACAGATATTATTGCTCATGCCCCTTACAGTACTGAGTTTAAATTACGTTTACTCTATTCCTTTTTAACTGTTACCTTTCTATCGGCTTTATATGAATATGCAAGGGATAAGTCTTATAAACACACATTAGAATTAAGTAAAAAATACCAACAGCTTGCTCACTTCGATCCCTTAACTCAACTATCCAATCGCCGTGATGCGCTCTGTATTTTAAAACGTGAACAAGCGAGATTAATACGCAGCAAAGAACCATTATCTATAATCATTTGCGATGTGGATCATTTTAAAAAGATTAATGATCAATATGGGCACAATGCTGGTGATGTAGTATTAATAGAGCTTGCAAAAATATTTAGCCAAAATATTAGAAAACAAGATTGTGTTGCTCGTTGGGGTGGAGAAGAGTTTTTATTTATTTTACCGCAAACACTCGCTAAAAACGCTCATATTTTTGCAGCAAAGATCCTCGATAAATTACAGGGTCATAGAGTGACTTATCAGGACAAAAAAATTACGGTAACTGTAAGTATGGGGATCGAGCAATTTAATGAAAATCAAAGTATTGATGAAATAATAAACAATGCAGATAAGTATTTATATCTAGCAAAAAATGCGGGAAGAAATCAAATATTTCCAAAATTTTAACCTGCTGTTTTATCAGTCAGGTTTAAGTACTCTTGAATCGAAAATATCCAATACCAAGTGCATTCATTGGAATAACTAATACAAAGCCTCAAACCATCTTAAAAATAGCTAATCAAGCAGTCGCCATACATTTTCTTAACCAGCTACTAGCGCTAACATTATCAGAGAAAAAGCGATGCTTCACACCAGCATCCGTATACGCTTTTTTACATACATCCTCAGTAATTGAAGGACTATCAGCGTATTGAAGGTTGATGGCTACAGCGCGTACTTGCACTGCTTTTAAATAATTAGTGAAGTAGGTCATTGCTTCAGGTGTTGCTAGTGCTTCATTGCGAAGTATGACTAAGCTAGTATAGTTATCCATATTTAACTGTGGTCTTAAGGACGTTATTTTTGCTTCCATACCTTCAAAAAACTCTGTATTACAAGGTCCTGCAATATCCACAGTAATAAGATCATTATCTACCGTTATATTACTACTTCCGTGTGGCAAAAAAGTACGTTTTGACATGACGTTCTCTGAGTAAACTTAGGTTGGCTAGCTTCATAGTAGCAATAATGAATTCATAATACTCAATTATGAATGAGTAGACTTTTTCAATTACTTTTGCAGCTTCTTTTACAGTTGCTTGATAGGTAGGCATGAAGGAGATAACCCTTATCTGGTTAGCTCCCTCATAACATTAAGTACAGCGCTTATTTACTTTAAACGCTTTGAGCAGTAGTTGCTTTATCCACTAAATAAAGAATGGATTGATAATCTATCCCAGCATGATGCGATAAACCTATTTCGCAGGTTCTACTATTGCTATAACCTACAGAGCAGCCTGATGGTACTTGCTCTTTTAAGGTGGCCAAAGCATTTTCATTAAGCTCAGGGGTAGTAAAACCTTTATCTCCAGCAAATCCACAACACTGAATATGTTCAGGAATAACAACATTATTACTGCATAACTTAGCAAGTTGCTCCATTTTATCCGTTAAGCCCATACGTCTGCTGCTACACGTTACATGCAACATGATGGTATCGTTTAATTGCTTAAACGCTAAGTGTTCAGCCAGTACATCTGCAACAAATCCTACAGGTTCATAAATAGATAAATTTGCTGTCGCTGCTGTATCTTCAAGAAGCATTGATTTACATGGACTGGTATCAATTAAAATGGGGTATTGGCCATTTTCACTCAGTTCAGTTAACTTGGTTAATAATGAGCTTCTTTTCTGCCCAGCCTCATCAAACATGCCTTTACTATTAAATGGCATACCGCAGCACTCACCGGTAAAGTCTGGGCTAATAATATCAAAACCTGCCTTGGTTAAAACAGCATAAGTTACTTCGGTTAATGAGCGTTGCTCGGTTGCGTCAACCGCTTGGCCCATACTTCTACTGGCACAACTTGGTATATAAACTACCTTGGGCTTAACGCTACTGTAGTTTGAAATCACTTTAGGTTGATAGCTAGCTTTATTAGGTAAGTATTTACTCCATAATGGAATGTTATTCGCTGACAACTTGCGTACTGTTCCCGTTAAACCACCCATCACAGTATTACCAAGTAGACGTTGACTAAAGCCAGCAATGGCTAAGGAAACCCGTGTCATTTTTTCTATGCTGGCAAAGTTATTCGCTAGCTTTTTCGAGACTCCTTGATATTTAGTATTTCTAACATGACGAAGATCTCGAATTAGGTCACCGGTGTTAATGCCAACAGGACAGCGATCCGCACACAAACCAGTCGCTGCACAGGTATCGATACCTAAATAGTTGAAGTCTTTTTCAAGCTCACTTAACAATTGAGGATTATCACCTGAGGCAGTCAAACGACTAATTTCACGATAAGTGGTAATACGTTGTCTTGGTGTTAGGCTCAATCCTTTTGAAGGGCATACTGGCTCACAAAATCCACATTCAATACATTTATCGACAATGTCATGTGCTGCAGGTAAGTTTTTTAAATGCTTAATATGAGCTAACGGATCATCATTAATGATAACGCCAGGGTTTAATAAATAACTTGGATCAAATAGAGCCTTTAGTTGCTGCATTAAACTAAAGCCTTCTTTGCCCCATTCTAATTCAATGAAGGGTGCCATATTTCGCCCAGTACCATGTTCAGCCTTCAATGAACCTTGATAATCGACTGCCACTAGCTGACAAACATCATCCATAAAAGCTTGATATCGGTCTACTTCTGGCTGAGTTGAGAAATCCTGTGTGAAAACAAAATGTAAATTACCATCAAGTGCATGACCAAAGATAATGGCTTCATCGTAATGATATTTTTCAAACAACCCTTGTAGTTTGGCAACCGCATCTGCAAGTTGTTCAACAGGAAAAGCAACATCTTCAATGATAACAGTCGTACCTGTTTCTCTTACGGCGCCAACCGCAGGGAAGGTACCTTTTCGAATGGCCCACAGTTGTGAGTACTCACTTGCAATATCAGTAAATTTGATGACATTCGTTTGCTGAAAATCACTTAATAGGTTTTCTAAGTCGGCAATTTGCTCCGTTAATAACTGCTGATTGGCTGCACGTGTTTCAATCAGTAATGCACCAACATCTTTGCCGAGTGTTTTGATAAATTCAGGTAAGCCTTTCATGTCACTGACAGAGGCTAACGATCTTCTGTCCATCAACTCAACAGCAGAAACATTGGCATCAGCTAGCGCGCTTACCGCAGAGCAAGTTGTTTGCATATCAGGAAAAAATACAATAGATGAAGCTCGGTATTTATGCTCGATGACCGTGTTATAAGTAATTGAAGAAATAAAGCCTAAAGTACCTTCTGAACCAATCATTAAATGCGCAAGAATATCGATAGGATCGTCAAAATCAATCAGAGAGTTAATGGCATAACCCGTGGTGTTTTTTAATCGATATTTATGCTTGATTAAGGCACTTAATTTTTCATCACTACGAGTTTTAATGGCGAGACTATGTAAGCGCTCTAAAAGTTGTACATGGCTTTTTTTAAACGCTGAAACACTCGCTTCATCAGCGGTATCTAGGATGCTACCGTCATGTAAAACAAGGCGAATATTATCAAGGGTTTGATAACTATTTTGTGCAACACCACAACACATACCACTGGCATTATTAGCGGCAATACCTGCAACTTTACAGGTATTAATTGAAGCAGGATCAGGGCCTATTTTTCGTCCGTAAGGTAATAAGTATTTATTGGCATCTGCACCTATAACGCCTGGCCCCAGTTTGATTTTTAAACCAAGATCTAGTATTTCATGGTCACGCCAGCTATTGGTGAGCATGATTAAAATAGAGTCAGATTGGGCCTGACCCGAAAGGCTGGTACCCGCGGCTCTAAATGTTACTGGCAACTTTGCTTGTGCTGCAGCTTTAATGACTCTTACTACTTCGGTTTCATCATCTAAAATAAGTACTAATTGGGGTACTAAGCGATAGAAACTTGCATCAACGCCATATGCCAAGCGTCGAGTATAATCGGTAATAATACGTGATGCAGGAATAAATTCTGCAACTTGCTTAGCAAGCAATTGATAATGCTCAGGTAACATAAAATCTTCCCAAATTAACTATTAACTATTAACTATTAACTATTAAATATTTATTAATAAAACAATAAGTGCTTTCGGGCCGTGAGCACCATAAGCTAACGTTTGCTGAATATCAGCAGTTTTCGATGGTCCTGAGACTAAGACAACATTGGTTGGTAATTTATCTTGCCACTGCTGCGAAGTCATCAAGCTAGCAAAGTCGGCATGCAATTCATTGGCATCGACAATAACCAAGTGCACTGGTGGTACCAAGGTTAAACTTCTTGGCTCATTTTCGTCAGGCCATAAAACAATAGATCCTGTTGCTGCAATTGAACAGCGAGAGGTAGATAAAGCTGCAGGACATTCATTAAAAAGCATTTCTTTATTGTTATCAATTGAAAAATCATAGGCTTGTAAGTCTACTTTGCTATCTAGTGCATTAATCACCTCACGATGTGAGTCATTTTCACCATAAAGCAGTTTAGTAATATTCAGCACCTTAAGTTGCTCACTGATAACTTCTGCCATATTTTCTTTTGTGGTTTTGATCACTTGTGCATGATTTTTTTCAAGTTCAGAAATAAACTGAGCTAAGTTTTCTTCACGACTAAACTTTGGATAATTAAAAGAGACTTCTTCAGGCAGTTTTTTATAATCTGCGCCATTAACTTCCGCTTTCAATTTAGCAAGGATGTTGCCACGCGCTGTATTACTGACTGCTTTGATATCTGCTTTAGTATTTGTCATAAGGTTAGCCTCGTTCTTGCTGTGATTGCTGCGTTTTTTTTTGTTTCGCGTTAATTCTCTGATGTAAAGTCGTTGCTGCTGGTTTAGGTGCGGTTCTAACACTTGTCCAGCCACCCAATTTCTTAGGCATTAAAAAGCGAAAGCGTGTTAATCCCCACATTGATAAGGCATACATTGTGGGTGATTTATGCACTTGTGCCCATACTTTCCAAATAAGCGCTTCCACATTATTGCGACCTGCACCCTGCCCTTTCATCACTTGTGGTTGCTGAGATTTTGGCTTAACACTCTCTTGGCGCAAACGTAATAATATTTTAGGAATCGGAATTTTAACTGGACATACCTCGCCACAAGCACCACATAAGGTTGATGCTGTTGGTAAATTAGTCGTCGCTTCAAGCCCCAACATATGTGGTGAAATCATTTTACCAATAGGGCCTGGATAAACAGTCCCGTAAGCATGACCGCCTATACGGGTATACACTGGGCAATGGTTCATACAGGCACCACAACGAATACACTGTAAGGTTTGCTTTAACTCTTCATCAGCAAAGGCTTGGCTACGGCCATTATCAAGTAAAACCAAATGTACTTCTTCTGGGCCATCTTTTTCACCCAGCTTACGGGGTGAACTGATCATATTAAAGTAAGTTGAAATAGCTTGTCCGGTAGCGCTTCGCGTTAACAAACTTAACAGTGGAGGAACGTCTGCCAAGTGTTCGATTACTTTTTCAATACCTGTAATGGCAATATGTAAATCAGGTATGGTGGTACACATACGACCATTACCTTCATTTTCAACTAAACAGAGTGTACCCGTTTCTGCTACGGCAAAGTTAACACCTGATATGCCAACATCAGCCTGACAAAATTTGTTTCTAAGTACTTCTCTACCCTGTTGAATTAAGGTATCAACATCGGTGCTGTACTCAAAACCATCAATGTTATCAGCAAATAATTTAGCTACTTGTTTTTTATTTTGATGGATTGCTGGCATGATGATATGAGATGGATGCTCTTTGGCTAATTGCACAATGTACTCGCCCATATCTGACTCAAGACATTCTACATTTCGCTCTTCGAGGTAGTCGTTTAGTGCCGTTTCTTCCGACACCATAGATTTTCCTTTAACGACTGATTTACCCTTTTTTTGCGCAATAAGCTGAGCAATAATCTCATTTGCTTCAGTAATCGTTTCAGCCCAATGTACCTTGATGCCGTTTTTTTCAAGGTTACCTTCTAATTGCTCAAGTAAGTGCGGTAACTTCGCTAAACAACGCTGCTTAATTAATTTGCACTGTTCACGCAAAACTTCAAGTTCATCTTCTGATGAGAAAGCGCCTTTACGCTTATCCATCAAGTAGTCCATCGCTCCTCTGAAGTTCGATCTGAGCTCTTCATTACCGAGATCTCGTGTAACGTTCGCACGAAAGGCTTTGGCCGATGCTACATATTTACTTTCTTCTTCGATAATATGTTTCATAGTGACCCCTTAGACGAATTACTTTTTATACGATTAAGTAAGTAACTCGCGATATGTTCGCCACGTAATGACTGTTTTTGGTAATCGAGCGCGCCATTTATATTCATCATGCAACCATGATCAGCACTGACATACCTAACAACATCTGTTGCTAAAAGGTTTTTACTTTTATCTGCTACCATGGCCGCTGATATATCGGCATGTTTCACTGCAAACGTGCCACCGAAGCCACAACATTCACTTTCATAATCATGTATGACTAACTCAACGTTTGCGAGTTGAGAAATCAACTTATTACCCGTGATATGCACGCCCATTTCTCTTCTAGCAGCACAAGAAGTATGCAAGGCAACCCGCTCTTTTGGGCCCTGATCAATTGGCTTTAAACGCAGTACATGTACCAAGAACTCTGTAAATTCAAAAACACGCTGACAAAAATTATTGATTTCAGGATCATCACCAAGCAAATCGAGATAGTGATGACGCATCATGCCACCACAAGATCCTGAAACAACTACAACAGGAATATCTAGAGGAAATTGTTTCACTTGTGCCATTGCTACTGCTTTGGCTTCATCTTTATAACCAGAGTTATAGGCTGGCTGTCCACAGCAACTTTGCCCTTGTGGGTAAATCACCTCAATGCCTTCGCGCTCAAGTAATTCAATAGCATCCATGCCCGTATCTGGAAAAAAACTATCAACTATACAAGTACCAAATAAATAAACCTGCTTTGGTTTTTTAGGATAGTCACGGAGATGCTGAGTATTAAGTTGTTGCATAGATTGCTCTCTATTATTGTAAATCACAGTTTTAAAAAACAGTGTTAAGCATTCATGTTAAAACTGTTGAAGTGGCTACCTTATATAAATAGCCAGAGTAATATGTAAACTTGCAAACCGAGGAATAATTTAGGACAAACCTGGCTGCAAGTTTTGATGGCTATTTAATTAGCCCATTACTTAGCCGAGTAAGGGATCACTGAGATTGAATACGTTGATAGCAATGAACCCAAGCACGCCGACTGCTACTACATAATAAATAGTTGGTAATATAGTTTTGCGCAATGTTCGACCCTCTTGCCCTAATAAACCAACTGTTGCGGAAGCGGCTACCACATTATGAATTGCTATCATGTTACCCGCTGCAGCACCTATGGCTTGTAAAGCGACGAGTAAGGCACCTGAAACGGACAATGCACTAGCAACTTCAAACTGAAACTGACTTAACATCATATTACTCACGGTATTTGAACCCGCAATAAAAGCACCAAGGGCGCCAATACTAGGAGCAAACAACGGATATAAATCACCAAATGTTTGCGCAACAAAACTTGCCATAGCAACAGGCATCGCTGCTAAGTCAGCACCGTTAACACCAGAGTTAATTAGTATACGTACCATTGGGATGGTAAAGATAAGTACAAAACCCGCACCTACTAACGTAGTAGTCGACTGTTTAGCAGCGTCTACCACTTGTTTAAATTTCATCTGATGCAAAAATAATGTCAGGATACAAACAAAGAACAAAATACCGCCGGGTAGATATAAGGGCTGAACACTCGCGCTAATACCGACTTCACCAAGAATATTACTAAAGCCAAATGAAAGGCTCTTTAATAATGCTTTAAACTCAGTTGAAACACGACTAAGCACAAGAATTATTGCAACAAGTAAGTACGGTAACCACGCTCTTGTTAACGACATTGATTTTTTAGCTTGGTTATTATCTTGTTTAAAGGATATTTTTCCTAACCAGTGAGCAGGCCATTGTTCTTTCGGTGCGAAATCCCATGCCTTCTTTGGCATAAGAAAGCCACGTTTTGCTAGCGGTACAACAATAGCCATACCAACTAACGCGCCAATAAGTGAAGGGAACTCAGGACCAAGAAAAACCCCCGTTAATGCGTAAGGGACAGTAAATGCTAAGCCTGCAAAGATTGCAAAAGGAGCAATTTCGAAGCCTTCTATCCAGCTTTTATTCTGACCAAAGAATCGCGTCAACATTACCACCATGAACAGTGGCATTAACGTACCTACTATGGCATGACCAATGGCAACCTCTGAGGTAATTAATCGTAAGAATTGCTCCCAGCTACTGCCGTTAGCAATTAACTGCTCAGTAAGATTACTCTTATCTAAACCGCTACTAACACCAATAATAATGGGTGTACCTACCGCGCCAAATGACACAGGTGTTGATTGAATCATCATACCAATCATAACCGCTGATATGGCAGGGAAGCCGATAGCTACCAATAAAGGTGCAGCAATGGCCGCAGGTGTACCAAAACCTGATGCACCTTCAATAAAACAACCAAAGAGCCAAGCAATAATAATTGCCTGCACCCGTCGATCTGGACTGATATTAGTAAAACCAGCCCTTATGCGTAAAATCGCACCAGAGTGCTGCAAAGTATTGAGCAACATTATTGCGCCAAAGATGATCCACAAAACAGCAATGGTGATCATTAATCCTTGAATTGAACTGGCAACGATTCGATTAAAGCTCATTTCCCAGGCAAAAAAGGCTATAGCTGCTGTTACGGTGTAAACAACAGGCATAGCCTTTTTTGCTGGCCAATGAAGTCCTATAAGTAATATTGCCGATAGTGCAATCGGCATAAACGCGAGTAAAGCTTGTAGTGTAATTGACATATTTTATCCTCGCCCTACTTTCATTTTCAGTAGGTGCTTTGTTATAGTTTTATATACCCAAGCTACTTTAAGATGCGTGTTTCTAATTCCAGCTGACACCAGCCTCTTCATGTAGCTTGGGTATTCAATCTAACCCTAACGACATTATTTATGAATAGGGCTATAATGAATTCATTATTAACTAAAAGAGTGTAATAGATGCCTAATGCTAGCGAATTGGCTTTGTTTTCATTAATTGTTGAAGCTAAATCCTTCAATAAAGCTGCCCAGTTGGCAGAAATATCACCAGCAGCACTGAGTAAAAAAATATCTAAACTTGAGAAAAATTTAGGCATTCAATTGTTGTATAGAACAACAAGACGATTAAGTTTAACGGAGGCAGGCGAAATACTT
Source organism: uncultured Colwellia sp. (assembly GCA_913058405.1). GTDB lineage: Bacteria > Pseudomonadota > Gammaproteobacteria > Enterobacterales > Alteromonadaceae > Colwellia. The sequence continues at coordinate 13,498 of CAJXRC010000020.1, forward strand.
TACAGCCACTCTAAGGAAATTAATAAGCAAGTAAATGATGCGGTTAGTGCTGTGAGTACTTTTAGTGAAGGTTTGTCTGGCACCATAAAAATGACAGTGCCGACCATTTCTGGGGAATTGATACTCGCGCAAGCGGTAGCTGAATTTTGTCAGCTGCATCCCAAATTAAGTGTAGAAATGCGCTTAGAAAATGAGTTTGTTGACTTGATTAAAGAGGGACAAGATTTAGCCATTAGAACCGGGGTATTAAGTGACTCTAGTTTAATAGCAAAACCACTATTACAATCAAATTGGATCGTATGTTGTGCGCCAACTTACATTGAAAAGCATGGTACCCCAGAAACACCTCAAGAATTATCAAGACATAACTGTATGGCTTACACCTATCAAGATAAAGGTGCACATGATTGGTATTTTAGTCAATCAGACGAAGCCTATTATGTAAAAATATCAGGAAATTTTGCTACGAATAACTCACAAGCGTTGCGCAAAGCAGCACTTGCAGGGTACGGTATAGTGTATGTACCACGCTGTAGTGTTTATGATGACATGCAACGCGGTGACTTAGTGCAATTATTGCCTGAGTTTCATGGCCGCCAATTGGGCATTTATGCGGTATATCCTTATACCAAACATCAGTCTCAAAAAGTACGCCTACTGATAGAACATATAAAAGATTGCTACCAACAACAGGCAGAGTATTTTTAACACATCCTCTGCGGTTGTAACTCAATAAATGATTAAGTACGGAAGCGTTCGACCGATTTATTAAAACTAATAGCTAACTCAGTCATTTTCAATGAGGTATCTCGGCTTTCCATACTGCCTTGGCAAACCGCATCACCCACTGTTTTGAAGTCTTCTACCCATGAACGCATATCAACAACTTGATGATGTGATTGCTCTGCTTGACTAGCGACTTCAGTACTTACATTGCTTAAACTTAGAATACTTGATTGAATTAATGATAGTGATTCAACCGTTTTTTGCGACAAAGCAACGGCTTGGTCGGCCTGCGTTTGGTTGCTTTCCATAGAAGTGACGATTTGAGAAATGGCACCAACAATGCCCGCAAGCATAGTGTTAATTTCAATAGTTGATTGGTGGGTACGCGTTGCAAGAGTACGAACCTCATCGGCAACAACAGCAAAACCGCGACCAGACTCACCCGCTCTTGCTGCCTCTATCGCAGCATTTAAAGCTAGCAAGTTCGTTTGATCAGCAATACCTGCAATAGTACTTACCACAGTAGAGACTTGATCACCTGACTTACGTAATTCAATTAACATTTCAGATGACGCTTCAATATCGGAAGCTAAAGAAGAAATGCTTGTCGAGGTTTTAGCCACTTGTTGTGCGCCATTTTCAACCGCTTGTGCACCCTCTTTGGCTTGTTCAGCTGCGCTATTTGATTGCTCAAAACCATTGGAGATTTGGCTCTCTAAGGTCATCATACTCGATAACAGTAATTCTATTTTTTCATTTAATAAATTGACTTGCACATCGGCATTTTCTGACGTTGACCCCAGTACATCGACCAATTCGTTAATATTATTTGCAATATGCCTTACATCGGTAATACCACTATTGAAAGCCTTCAGGAGGCGATTGACACTTTCAGCGGCAAGACCAATTTCATCATTAGAAAGTGCTGGGACTACTCTAGTTAAGTCATAATTTTGTGCAACATGATCTAATTCTTCAGCAAGTTCTCGAATAGGTAAGGCTATTTTTTTGTGGGAAAGAGTATAAGCAACTACTGCAACTGTCACTATGCTAGCAAGCAATGCTAATACCAGTAGCTGAATTTCGGCAATTTCAGTGTGAATTGCTGTTGAGCTCTTACTCGCATCTTGGCTAACATCTTTACTAATTTTAGTTAATTTTTCAGACACATTTTTCGAATGTGAATCAACATCAACTAAGATATCACGCGCACCATCCCAATCCACCTCATCGGCAGTCATAACACGCTGTAATCGAGCCATAAGCGTAAATAACACATCAATTTCTTCAGCTATAGCTGGCTGTTCTTGATGCGATGATAATCCGCCGCTTGCCATTAGAAATTGATCAAGACGTTGTTTTTTCTCATTTATGACATTTGAGAATTCATTAGCCTCAACTACAGTGCCGTACAAGCCATATGCGGCTATCTGTATAGCATCTAACGACTGCTTCACTTGTTGTAAATCACTTAATTCAGGTAAGGTAGCGCCAATGAACTGACTAGTTCGTTGCTTTACTTCACTCGCAGCACCAAACAAAGTTACTGAAGCCGCAATAGCGACAATTAGAACTAACAAGTAACCGAGTAAGACTTTTTTACTAATTGACGCCATTTAATTTCTCTCGAGTGTAATAAGCTGAGCACCGTACATTTATACACTAAAAAGAAATCAAATATAGGAATTCCCAATAAAAATCACGTTTTCTCAGAGATTTACATCATCACTTTTAAAATGATACGTATAAATTTAATGAAATGAAGGCTTTCAACTACCATATCAATTTAAAAAGCTTCTAATAAGTACTCTTTATATTTAGCCATTTAATAATGTTCCCAATATGGATTATCGTCAACGCGCTTGGTAATAAAGTTATTCATGTCGAATTTATTCAATAAGTAGTGTTTGCCAGAGTTTATGCTGACTTTTTAATAAGGAATAAGCCCATGACGACACGATTGAATTACTTTGCTACCTCGCCCAAAGCGATGGATATTTTATTAAACCAAGAAAACTACCTTGATGAAGCATTTAAAGGGAGAAAATTGTTATTAGAATTAGTAAAAATAAGAGTTTCACAAATTAATCAGTGCGCACTATGTATCGATATGCACAGCAAAGACGCACTGAAATTAGGGGAGAGTTTCCATCGCATTTATGGTTTAAACGCTTGGCGTGATATGACATGCTATTCAGAAAAAGAACAATGCTCGTTACAATGGGCAGAACTTATTATTTCAGACAAACCCGCTACAGATAGTGATTACCAATTGGCTGTACAAGTGCTAGGCGAGCAAACCTTGGTTGATTTGACCTTAGCGATTAATGCGATTAATAGTTGGAATCGTATTGCCAAAGCATTTAAGCCAGCCGTTGGTAGTTACGACGCAAATTAATGCTATTTGAAACAGGATTGAGTTAACAATATTCTTGAAGGAGTCAGCTAAGCGTGCCAGAGAATTTAGATTTTACATTATTCCAACCTAAGGGACGCTTAGCTTCTATGGTACAAGGCGTGTGGTCATCTTCTGTTGCTACAGATAGTCCAAATAACATAGAAAGGTGGCTACAAAGTGATGCCTGTAGCGGTTTTTTGTTTAATTTAAGTGAACCAATACAGTTAAATGACATATCAATTTCTACTGGTGGCGTACTGCTGCCAGTAAGTAAGCAAGCGCAATTAATTACCTTACCTCCCGGCGCTGTGGTGGTTGGCGTTCGCTTTCATCCAGCAATGAGCTTTGCCATTTTAGGCAATATTTATCAGCAAGCGACTCTGATAAAAAAACCTGTAACTCATAACCTTTCGCTAGAAACCCTTGGTGATCAGCTTGAGCAAGCACGAGGTCATTTCGCCCGTATTGTATTGTTATATCGATGGTTAGATACCATGCTACAAACAACTGATATTATCCCAGCCCCTTTAGTATCAGCGTTAAAAGCCTTAGAAGGTGAAAAATCGCCAGGAGAGTTGAGTAGTCATGTACTGCTAAGTCAACGTCAAATTGAACGGCACTTTCAAAAATGGTTGAATATGACACCAAAATATTATCAAAGAATATCGCGAGTCAGAAATGCGTTAAAAGTACTTAAACTTCATCCGGAAACAGCATTAGTAGATTTAGCGCTAAGTATAGGTTTCACTGACCAAGCGCACATGACCAGAGAGTTTAAGTACATTGCGAGAATCACTCCGAAGCATTATTCGCAAAAAGTGATGGATGATAAAAGCAATGTTCTATCAATAAAAACCCAAAAATCAGCTAAACATTGAATATTAATTAGCACTACTATTTGAAGCTCGATTCTTCAATAGATAAAGCATAAGACTTATATTCCATATCAGCTTTTAAGATATGCTGCGCTAGCCAATTATAAAGAAACATGGCTATTTTATGGTGTACATCAATATCATAATCATCGAGTTTACCTCGTAGTAAGTGAAATTTTTCTCTTAATTCACCGTGCTTTTTAATGTGCTCTTCAGTATCGGGGTAATTAATTTGTCTTAATAAGTTTTCTTCAGATTCAAAATGTAAATCAATATAAGAGGATAAGCTCTGAAATAGCATGATTGCAGCCTCTTTATTGTCTTGATGGAAGAAGTCATTAATCATAGTAAAGAGCACTTTATGCTGCTCATCTACTTCGATATTGCCAATAGAATATTCCTCAACCCATTGAATACCAACTTTATCAGCGACTTTATGGTGAGAGATAATCTCTATCGGGTTTTTAACTGCTTTAATGACGCTATTTAAAATGGCACTTTTCTTCAATGGTTTAATTAAGTAGCCACTTAGCCCAAATGGGATCCAGCGCTTAATGACCGATTTATCTTTGTGATGGGCATACGCAATTACAGGTACTTTATTACCTTCTTCACGAATTGTTCTAGTAATTTCTAGACCATTAATTACCGGTAAGTCGTAGGCTAATAACACAACATCGGGTTTGAAAGTTCGGAGCTTTTCGAGTGCTGCTTGTCCGTCATTGACTAAGGCATATATGAATACTGTTTCTGCAAATATCTCCTCAATCACTTTAGTAAATAAATCAGAAGATTCTGCAATGAGTACTTTATAACGAGTCGTTTTAAGACTCGCCTTTTCAGCATCCTCTGTAGTTAAAAGATCAGTATTAACACCTACAACTGTTTTCTTTTTCGGAACATGGAGCTTTCCAATACCTTGCTTTATTGTTTGATTATTAACTTTCAATTTTAATAACTGGTCTAGAATAGTTTGAATGCTACTCGAAACGTGTTCGCTCATTTCTCCAACCGAGAGTCCTATCAAATTTTGTAAAACTTCTTTAGCTTGCTCATTTCCTAGTGTTTCATTAGCGGCCGATAAAATATCGCTTTCACATTGATTCACACCTTCAGTGAACGACTTTTTCAAAGCGACTCCATGCTCTATACACGATGCCAATTCATCTTCACCTTCAGAAATGAGTTGCTCTAAACTGCTATTCTTATGGTTTTCTATTATCTGCAATTCCTGTAACAAAACCAGCTTCAATCGATAGGGTTCGTTTAACGGATTGATAATGACATAGTTATCAAACAGGCCATTTTCACAAGCTAAATAAGCACGGTGAGTTTCACGATTACTGATCAGTAAAATAGCACTATGCGGTGCAATTTTTTGTTCATATTCTTCTAAATAATTGATATAAAACTGAATGGTATTCTTAACATTATTAGATGCTAATAATAATACTTTAGGTTTCATTAGCGTTAATTCATGCAAATTTTTTGGATTATATTTGTAAGATTTAAATGAAAGCTCTAATTCCATTATTTGTTGAATAGTAGGCTCTACGGTATCACGGTCTTGGTAAACCATAATAACATCAGGATGATTTGAAGAGGTTGTTTGACTCATGAATTGTTTACCACTTTGAGTGTTTTTCTGTTTTTATTGTTCAAGGTAAAGTCAGCAAGCCAAACTTCAAAATCATCTGCTCTAAGAGGTCGACTATATAAGTAACCTTGTTGATTGAAGCAACCTAAATCACTTAATTTATCGGCTTGTTCTTGTGTTTCTATCCCTTCAGCAATCAAGTCAACTTTAAAGGTTTTTGACAAGAGAATAGTTGCCATGACAATCGCAACATCTTCAGCACAGTGCTCGATATTGTCGACAAAGCACTTATCAATTTTAACAGTATCAATAGGTAAGTTTTTCAAACGTTGTAAAGACGAATAGCCGGTACCAAAGTCATCAATGGCAACTTTAACCCCCAATTCTCTTAATGCCGATAAAATCGGCGTATGATAGTTATTATCTTCAGAGAAAAGTGATTCCGTCACTTCAAGTTCAATAGACTCAGCTGGTAACATTTCATCAGTTAATGTTTTTTTAACTTGGCCAAGTAAATCATTACGTTCAAATTGGCGTAATGAAACATTAATCGCCATTACTCCCGTAAAGATATTATTAATGCGCCACTGCCTTAGTTGATGACATGCTGTTTTTAAAACAAAGTACCCCAACTCTTTAATAGAGCCGTTAGCTTCCGCAATAGGAATAAATAAATCGGGAGAGATAAGCCCTTGCTCTGGGTGATTCCATCGAATTAAACATTCAACACCGTATACTTCGTAGGTTTCTGTATTTATTTGTGGCTGATACCACACTTCAAATTGATCTTTTTCAATAGCTTGAAAAATTTCACTTTCAAGCTCTAATCTTTGCTGTATAAGCGATTTTTCTTTAACATCAAAAAATGAATAATGATTACCACCTGATTTCTTTACCTTATACATAGCAACGTCTGCAAACGATATCAACTCTCTTACATCTTTAGAATCTGCAGGGAATTGACTAACACCGATACTAATCGAGGTCTTAAATTCACCATATTGGGTTTGAAAAGATTGTTCAAAAAGAGAGAGTATTTGTAAACAAATTTTATCAAGGTTTTTTAACGATTTCTCACCTTCAATAACAACGATAAACTCATCACCGCCTGTGCGCGCTATAATGTCATTATCGCGTAATTTTGTTTCAAGCCGATTAGCAACGCTCTTTAATAATTCATCGCCTACATCGTGCCCTAACGAGTCATTAATCATTTTAAAGCGGTCTAAATCACAAAAGAGCACAGCAAAATAGGTTGGTTGCTCTTGGTTTAGAAGGCAAAGATTTTTTAACTTTTCAAAAAGTAAGTGTCTATTAGGTAAACTAGTCAAAGAGTCATGGTAGGCATGAAAGTGCAACTCTTCTTCTGATTTTTTTCGATTGGTAATATCTGTAAATTGACATATATAATTAGAAATTTGACCATTTTTATCTCTAATACTACTGATGTTTAGCCATTCTGGATAAACTTCGCCGTTCTTACGCTTATTCCAAATTTCGCCTTGCCAAGCCCCTTTGTTAATTATTTCTTTCCAAAACGTTTTATAGAAGTATTTATCTTGCTTTCCCGAGTTTAAAATTGCAGGGGTTTTACCGACAACTTCTTTTTCTGAGTAACCAGTAACCTCTGAAAAACTTCGATTAACCGTTTGAATAAAACCTTTATTATCAGTCACGATAATCGCTTCATTGGTGTGATCGAATATTTGTTCAATAATGGAAATTTTAGCGAGCTCGACGTAATTACATTCTTGAATGAAGAGTAATATTTGTGATAATTCTTGAGTTTTCTGTCGAAAGTAACACACCTTTATTGGAAGGTTACTGCCGTCTTTTCGGGTGAGTATTGAATGGTAATGTCCAAAAATATCACTTTTATTTGACAAAATTTTCTTCGCCGAACAGTTATCAATATCATCAATTCTTTTGCCGAGAAGGTCTTCTTTTTCAAATCCTGTCATCACAAGGTATTGAGCACTAACCTCCACTAATTCACCAGTAAGGTTTAGTATTAATATACCAATATCAACATCTACTTGTGTAAGTCCCTTATCTAAAAACGTCATCCCACGTAATTCCTTTTCCAAGATGAGAATTCACCTCTGAAATATATTCTTCGTATACTTATATATTAGTTATAATTCAATATAATGCAATTTTTATCTACTCCACATTATGCTTTGTCTGTATATTTTTACTCAGCAGAGAATAACGTAATAATCAGGATGTTTTATTGATATAGAGTTATGTTGTTTTACATAATAAAAAAGCGTAATAGGTAACTATTACGCTTTAAAGAAGGGCTTGAAAACAAGGTGAAATTTATCCGTTATATCTCTTTGATACGGACGCTACCACCGCTAGTTTTCAATACCAATTTGGGGCCACCGCCATTGATGGTGCCTTCAATTGAACGCTTAGTTGTTTTTCCATCGACAATAAATTCACTCGATACACGACCACCACTTGTTTTAGCCGAAAGCTTTACCGCAACATCTTCTGCTAAATAAGCTGTAATCGAACCACCAGACGTTTTTACCTTACTGTCTTTAGTGGGATTTGTTGGCAATTTAAGTTTAATGCTGCCACCAGAAGTATGGGCATCGATTTTTCCAATAATATTATCCAGATCTAAACTGCCTCCTGAGGTTTTAATATCAACATTCCCTTGGATATCCTCTAATGAAATTGAGCCACCTGATGTATAAGCGTCTACTTCACCGACAAGATCTTCAACTTCGATAGAGCCACCACTAGTATTCAAATCTACATTATAAGTTTGCGGTAACGTAACTTTATAAGTGACTCTTATATGGTTATTACCAAAACCACTACGATCAAAATCACCTTTAATGCTGACATCGTCACCGCTCTTTTTAAAGCTGATGTCCATATCATCTTCATTTTTTCCCGTAATCTCTACTTCAACCAATACACTTTCTTTTGCATGAGTTTCAATATCAATAGCACCAACATCAGTCGCTATTTTTAGTAAACCGCCATTAGCAACCATAAACTCTTTATTAATGGTTTTCGCTTGCAAACCACCAGCCATTAATAAAAGGGCAATTGGGGCATAGGTAAAAGCATTTTTCACGTTTAACATTGGGTATCTCCATATATCGTTATTAAAATAGTCATAGCAACGGGGTCAATCTACTAACCACTTTGCCAAAATTTTGTTCATTGCTAAGTGAGATGCAACTTAGCAATAAAAGGTTTAAATTAAATACTTATTTAAATACTTATTTAAATACCCTGACTCATCAGACTAACCACGAACTTAAGAAAAAACCACCTATTATTAAAATAATAAAGAGTAAGAATGCCAGTATAAGAGGCTTAGGTCCGGCTTCTTTAATAGTTGCCCACTGAGTTTGCGCGCCTAAAGCTGCCATTGCCATTGCTAAAGAAAATTGACTGGCAAAACTCAATACCGCTTTAAGGGATTCGGGTAAAATAACTATGCTATTAATCATGGCTGTAGCCATAAAGCCAAAAACAAACCAAGGGATAGTAATAACATTTTTTTCGCACTTGGCTTCACTATCTCTACTAAGACGATTAAGTCCAGCACTTAACATGAGAATAAAGGGTGCTAACATCATCACTCGAATGAGCTTAACAACAACGGCCGTCTGCATAGTTTCGCCGTTGATACTTTGTCCGGCAGCAACCGCTTGTGCTACCTCATGGGCAGTACTGCCGATATAAATACCAAATGACTGATCAGTCATATCAACCCACTGATAAATAAACGGGTAGATAAACATAGCTAACGTACCAAAGAGCACGACAGTCGCGATAGCAATAGTTATATGTTGCTGTTTTGGTTTAAGTACTGACTCGGTGGCTAGTATCGCTGCTGCACCACATATAGCACTACCAGCCGCAGTTAAAATGGCAACATCACGATGCAACTTCAAGACTTTAATGCCAACAACAGTACCCACAGTAAAAATTGTACTTATCATCACTAAATCAATAACAACTGCTTGCCAACCAACGGCCAATATTTGCTGAAGACTGAGGCCAAAACCAAATAATATAATGCCAAATCTCAGTAATTTCTGTTTGCAAAAAGTCGAAAAACGTTGATCTTTTTCATCGTCAACTCTCAATGAAAAATGTCCATAAAACATGCCAAAAACAATCGCTAATGGTAAAGCACTCAAGCCAAAAGCAGAAACTTGTTCTACTTTTGCTAAAGCTATTGCCAAAAGGGCAATGATGGGAAGAACTATATAAGTGGGCATAACGCATCTCTTGTCTAATAAATGACTGTGTGTTTACACGTGACCACCAAAGAGTAATCACTTTATGGAATATAATATAACTGAAAGTTTCAGATAAGAATAATGGTATGATTCGATGTATAGCATTCAAAAAACCGAACTAAATAAATTGAATTCAAACTGAGTTAATTAACGAATACTCAGGTCAATAATCCCTAAGGTAATAAAACCATGAGTATATCGATAAAAAAACTTCAACTATTTGAAGCGACTGCGCGCTTAGGAAAATTAACTAAAGCAGCCAATGAACTCTCTTTAAGTCAATCTGCTGCGAGCCAAGCATTAAAAGAGTTAGAAGTGAGTTTAGGTTATCCCTTATTTGAGCGAACAGGACGAGATTTATTGATTACCGAAAATGGTCTTAAGTCGTTGCCTAAAGTACGTCAAATAGGTGATTTACTTGATAGCCTAAAATTAGCCAATTTAAACACCATGAGTGGTGTATTGAGAGTTGTTGCTAGCGCCACCATTGCCACTTATCTACTACCTCAGTTAATTGCTAAATTTGTAAAAATTTATCCTGACGTTACACCTGAAATACATATTGGTAATACCCAAATGGTAATAGATTATTTGGATAAAGGGAAAGCTTCTATTGGCTTAATAGAAGGCCCTGCGGTGCATAGACACTTACAAATAACGCCATGGCAAGTAGATAAATTACAAATTTTTTGCTCTCCAGAGCATTCGTTAGCAAAAAAATCGACTATCAATCTTGAACAGCTGCAGCAACATTCATGGGTATTGCGTGAACATGGCTCAGGAACACGCGCAATATTTGATGCTGCTATTGAACAAATGGGTGCCCAAATTAGTTTAGGCATTGAATTAACTAGACAAAGCGCTATTAAGGAATCAGTCAAAGCCGGTTTAGGCTTAGGCTGTCTGTCACAACTCAGCATTGCTGAAGAACTAAGTAATGGTGGGTTAATTGCATTACACTCACCGTTAAATTTGTCTCGCCGTTTTGCTTTAGTGACAAATAAAAACAGCTATCACAACTCGCTAGCACAAACATTTATTGATTTTTTAATGGCGGATCCTTCATCAAGCAGCGATTAGAGTTAGAACAAAGCACAAAAAGGGCAATGAATAATATTCACTGCCCTTTGACTTCAGATTTTAGCTTTTAGCTTTTTATTAATAACTTATAACACGCCCTGATTTTATTCTTAACAATTAACTCTTATTCATACCTAAGCGCTTTGATTGGATTTTTTCTTGCCACTTTAGCGGCATTTCCACCCACAGTACTCCAAGCTATTACCATAGATAGCAAACCAACAGCTAAGCAAATTGGTACTAACCAAATTGCACCGATTCGATACGGAAAGGCTTCTAACCAAGTTAGCATCAAGTAAGCGGCAATAGGCCAAGCAATTAAGTTAGCTAACACTACAGGCTTGGAAAATTGCCAGATCAGTAAACCAACAATATCTTTAACACTGGCCCCCATCACTTTTCTAATGCCAATTTCTTTAGTTCTTCTCTCGACTGTAAAAGCTGATAAGCCATATAAACCCAAACATGCAATCACGATGGCGATTAATGAAAACACTAAGAATAGTTGCGCTGTAGTAAGTTCATCATGGTATTGCGCCGCCATCATTTCACTTAAAAACTGCAAGTTAATCGGCTGCATTGGTACATTATTCTTCCACACAGCTTCAATAGAGCGAATCAAATTAGGTATTTTGTTAGTGGTAAAAGAGATATTTGCTACACGAAAACGCTCTGGATTTAACGTATAAACAGAAGCTCTGACACCAAACTTTATTGAACGGAAATAAATATCAGGGATGACACCAATAATAGTTAAATGCTGCTTACCACGGATGTTACTTTCCAATGTTTTACCAATAGCCTCTTGCGCACTGCTAAAACCGAACTTTTTCAAGGCTGAGCTGTTGAGTACTACACTTGCCTGACCAACCTCACCCTCAGTTACTTTTTTAATGGTATCTGAGCCATAGTTTTCATCAAACAAACGACCCGCTAATGGCTTCACTTGATAGGCTTCAAAAAAGCCATAGCCCATATTATGGTAATTTATCAGTTTCGTTTCATTTGCCCCGCCATTGGTATGTGCCTCTAATAATGTAAAATTATTATTGTTTTCATTATCCTGAGACGGCGCTTCAGAAGAAAAAGTGACACTCGTAACCTCAGATAAATTTAATAATTCTTGCGTTAAACTCGGCAAGTTATCTTCCGCCATACGAATACTAAGCACCAACTTGTTGTCACTTTCATAACCCACGGCCATATTATTGGAGAAAATCGTTTGTCCATAAACAACCAGTGTGGAGATGACTAAAACAATAGATGTCGCAAATTGAAATACCACCAGCACACTTCTAAATTTTGTAGAACTTTTCGATTCAACACTTTTACTCGACTTTAGGATTTGTCCCGGTAAAAAGCGTGATAAATACAATGCAGGGTAAATGCCAGCACCAATGCCTACACAAATGGCAAGCCCAACTAAGGTGAATAATAAGCTTGGATCATCAAATAAATGTAAGGCTAACTCTTTACCTAATACTTCATTGTATAGTGGTAATACCAACTCAACAGCGACTAAAGCAAACAATAGAGAAAGTAGAACTAAAGCAATAGCTTCCCCCAGAAACTGAATAGCCACTTGGGTTCTGCTCGCACCTAATACTTTTCGCATTGCGACTTCACGTGCCCTTTTACTGGCTTTTGCAGTAGAAAGGTTCATAAAGTTAATGCAAGCAATAAGTAACACTAAACTCGCGACAACAATAAAGGTAGTGATCATTTTACTATCGCCCATTGGCGTTAAATCACCCATATTACCAGCATCACGCTTAGCATTTAAATGCAGATCTGACACCGCCATAAGCTTCAACTTCAAGACGTCAGTAACCTTTCCTGATGGCGAAATTTCAGCAAAACGTTCAGTTAATGGACTTTCATTATTCAACCAATAATCAATACGTTGTTGCAACGCTGTCAAAGTAACGCCTGGATTTAATTTAAAGTAGCTATACACGTTAACACTGGTCCAAGTATTTAAGACACCATCATCATCACTAAATAAAGCCGGTTGTAAGTAAACCACCATATCGGTATTTAAATGTGTCGCATCGGGTAAATCTTCCATAACACCAGTAATAGTCAAAGTTGTAGTATTTCCCGCTACACAACACACAGTCAGTGTTTCGCCTATCACATCACTTTTTCCAAAGTATTTGTAAGCTAACTTTTCAGTGATCACCAAATCCATTGGTTTATTAAAAGAAGACTCTTTAGAGCCATGGATAAAAGGCAAGTCGAATAAGTTAAAAAAACTGCCATCAACCATAGTAAACTCTTCAGAAAAAGCATCTTCATTTTGTCTTACTGTCATGCCAAATTGAATGAAACGCACACCTGTTTCAATTTCATTTTTTGCATAGTTTTTTATGGCGGGCATCATACTCCCTGCTGAACGAACCGTTTCGAAAAGCTCCTGATTAGGCATGGAATAAGCGGTATGCATGCGAACTAAACGATCATGACCTTTGTACCAGGTATCAAAACCTGTTTCTTGACGAACAAATAACATGATTAAAATACAGCTCATCAAACCAATGGCAAGACCAAAGATATTAATAATCGAAAAAATACCATTTTTAATGATATTACGCCAAAAAGTAATAAGGTAATTGCGAAACATAAACTTCTCCTAATTCTCAATTAAGCCGTTTGCTCTGCAGCACGAACACTTTGTGCAACCACATGACCATCAAATAAATTGATAGTACGTCTCGCGTAATCAGCATGTGCTGGGCTATGTGTCACCATCACTATGGTGGTGCCTTCATCGTTAAGTGCTTGTAACATTTCCATGACTTCTTGGCCGTGTGCACTGTCTAAATTACCCGTTGGTTCATCGGCCAAAATCATTTTTTGATCACCAACAACCGCTCTAGCGACTGCGACTCGTTGTTGTTGCCCGCCAGATAACTGACTTGGTAAGTGCTTAGCGCGATGGGCAATACCCACTTTATCCATGACCTTTTCAACTTTAGCTTTGCGCTCTGCTGCTGGAATATTGTGATAAATTAAGGCTAATTCAATATTTTCAGCAACGGTTAACTCATCAATCAAATTAAAGTTTTGAAAGATAAAACCAATGCTTTTTTTACGAATAACGGAAAGCTGTTTTTCTGAATAACCAGCAACATTTTCGCCATTAAAGATATAATCACCACTACTGGGTGAATCCAACATACCAATAGTATTAAGTAAGGTTGATTTACCACAACCTGATGGTCCCATAATGGCAACAAACTCGCCTTGGGCAATTTCAATATTTACATTGTTTAAGGCTGATGTTTCTACATCTTCAGTTTGATATACGCGTGTTAAATTATGTAGTTTTAGCATGGTAAATTCCTTTGCTCTTCACGAGTCTTTTAATGTTCTGTTCAGTGATGAATTATGTTTATTACTTGTTATGTAAAGCTGTTCATTGCGGCCAGATAATCAGCCGCTAACGTGTGATTCACTAATTAAAGTTAAGGCGCTGCATCTCTTGGTAGCTGCTATAAGGGCTAGTGACAACTTGTTCACCAAGTTCAAGTCCTTCAATAACTTCTATAAATTGGTTATTTTGTCGTCCTAGGCGCACATTACGCTTCACCGCTTCGCTACCATTTGGGCTAACAACAAACATCCACTTGCCGCCAGTATCTTGAAAAAAGGCACCATTGGGGATCAACAGTGCTTCACTCGCATCGCCAAGTGTCAGCTTGATTTGAATGGTTTGTCCGCGGCGAATGCCTTTGGGCTGCTCGGAGGTAAATTTAAAATCGACTTCAAATTGACCGTTTTGCACTTGTGGATAGACTTTGGCAATGACTAAGGAGTAATTTTTATAGGTCGCCGTTTGACCAATATCGACACGGCCTAGGTAAAATTCATCAATAAAAGCAGTGAGCTTATAATCGTTAGGTGTATCTATTTGTCCAAGACGCTCACCGCGGGCAATGCTTTGGCCTACTTCAACATTAAAGCCAGATAACTTACCTGCTACCGGCGCTTTAACATTCATGTTGTCTAAATTTTGACGTGAAATAGCCAAGTTACTTTCTAAACGACGACTCGTGTCTCTTAAAAACGTGAGTTGCTCTCCTTGCATACGAGCATCTGATTGCTGACTTTCAATAGTTAGCGCCAATCGGTCTTGATACCAAGTTAAGGTATCTTCAGTATCTTCCATTTTCGATTTGGTAATCGCACCCGTTGCGATAAGCGATTGTGAACGGTCAACTTGGCGAGTTA
Source organism: uncultured Colwellia sp. (assembly GCA_913058405.1). Classification (GTDB taxonomy): domain Bacteria; phylum Pseudomonadota; class Gammaproteobacteria; order Enterobacterales; family Alteromonadaceae; genus Colwellia. The sequence continues at coordinate 28,684 of CAJXRC010000020.1, forward strand.
ACAATTTAATTTGGTGCTTAATATCAACGATGTTACGTTTATGTTGTAGACGATTCTGCTCTAAATTTAACTCAATAGAGCGCATATTATTTAGTTGCTCTGCGACGCGTGTTTCATTGCCTAATACACTGAGTTGCAGTGAAGCATTAGACAACTCTACGATAAGATTACCCGCCGTTAAGCTCGCGCCATCTTCCACTAGAATCTTTTCTACACGTCCTCCTTCAATGGCATCCAAATAAACTGTTTTTGCCGGCGTAACTCGACCACGGATAGGGATGAAATCTTCAAAAACTCCTGAAGTTACTTTTGAAATAACTACCCGGCTGTTATCTACTGATAATACTTTTCCTGTGCTCTTCCCAGCGATCATGTAACCCGAAAAAACAACGAGTAGGACGATCAAAGTTAAACTTAGCCACTTTTTCATTGGGCTAACATTGTTAGTGACTTTACGATCCATGCCAGCACCCGAAACGGCATTAGTTACAGAAGCTAGCGGTGTGGTATTTGTTGTCATATTAACTTTTGTCATAATAGTGTTGTCGCAATAAGCTCTAAATAACGGAGCTGGCCTAAACCAAGAATAAATAAACTTATCACTAGTAATCCAATAATCATTCCAACTTTTACACCCTTGTTTTTATTGATATTTGTAAATAACAGTTAAAATAATCTAGATTAAAACTGTACGTTTATGAACAGTAGGTGTACGTTAATGAACACTTTATGCAGTATATACCCAAGCCACTTGAAGATGCCTGTTTCAGGACGCTTGAACAATTCATGATCAAGGCGCCTCATTTTATTAAAGGTTATTCCCTTAAAAAAGGAGGTAACGAAGAACATGGTTTGCTCAGACGTCCCCGCAGGGCTGGTTTAGAAACCCTTTATGCTACATTATTGATTTCGAAAGGAAAAAACTAAGCGGTAGCCAAAAAAAGCCAAGGCACTATCGATGTATCACTATTGCACTGACTATAATTGAAGGATAATCAAGCGTGAAAAAAGAAGGCAAGATTCTCATTGTTGATGACGATGAAGATATTTTAACGGCAGGTAAATTATTACTAAAACGCCACTTTTCTCAGGTAAGTACCTGTAACGTACCTGAACACATTCCTCGCTTTATTAATGATCAGCATTTTGATGCCATTATTTTAGATATGAATTTTGGTCCAGGTGAAAGCTCAGGCGCGCAAGGTTTTTATTGGCTGCAAAAAATATTAGAAATTAAGCCAGAGAGTGTCATTATCATGATCACCGCCCATGGTGGCGTTAATGTCGCGGTTGATGCAATGAAGTTAGGTGCAACCGACTATATCGCTAAGCCTTGGCAAAATGAAAAAGTGATCGCGACGGTATCAACCGCAGTTTTGCTAGGTAGAAGCCGCAGTGAAGCGCAAAAATTACGTGAAACCAATAAAGTATTAGTGCAAGCGAGTAATCCGGCCAGTCAGCAAAACATGCTAGGTCAATCTCAAGCTATGCAGCAGATACAATCGTTAATCGCACGATCTGCACCGACCGAAGCTAATGTGATGATATTAGGTGAAAACGGAACGGGTAAAGAGTTAGTTGCCCGAGAGATACATCAACAAAGCGTTCGTGCTCAACAAGTGTTTATGTCTGTTGATTTAGGTGCCATTAGCGAAACCTTATTTGAAAGTGAATTATTCGGTCATAAAAAGGGTTCATTTACTGGCGCACAACAAGATAGAGTTGGTCGATTACAAGCAGCAGATGGTGGTACTTTATTTTTAGATGAACTAGGCAACTTACCTCTTCATCTACAAGCAAAATTACTCACCGTATTAGAGCAGCGAAAAGTAACTCCCCTTGGTGCAAATAAGGCTATCGCGTTTAATGTTAGGGTAGTGTCAGCAACTAACTTATCTAAAGAAACGTTAAAAGATGAACAGCATTTTCGACAAGATCTATTATTTAGACTCAACACTGTTGAAATTAATTTACCGCCTTTGCGCGAACGTAGTAGCGACATAGCACTACTTGCCAGTCATTATGTCGACTTTTACGCAAAAAAATATCAACAACAAGGTAAAGGCGCTAAGCAATTAAGCACTGACGCATTAACCGCCATATCTTCTTACTCATGGCCTGGTAACATAAGAGAACTTCGCCACGCCATTGAGCGTGCGATGATATTAAGCCAATCTGAGATGCTGACTTCGGGTGATTTTCAGCTTGAAGTCCCTAACCACGTCAAGCCAAGTCGAGCGGCATCAACGACAGAGCACAAGGTCATCACAGATCAGTTTGAAACTATCACCAATGAGATAATACTCCCTGAAGAGCTGAATTTAGAGCAAATAGAGAAAAAGGCTATTGCCTTAGCCCTTAAAAAACATCGATTTAATATTAGCCACACTGCTAAAGAACTTGGCTTAACACGTGCTGCACTTTACCGCCGGATGGAAAAACATGGACTTTAAACGGTTTTCACTCTTAATAGCCACACGCACCATTCTCGCTATGCTTACCTTGATTTTTCTTACGCAAGCAATTATGAGTGATGGGTATCACGCGACCGTACTGCTGCTAGTAGCTGTACTGCTCATACAGTTTTTTGAAATAATACGTTTTATTTCAAAAACTAATGCTGAATTGGTTCGCTTTTTTGAAGCGGTACGCCATGCCGATTTTTCACAACGATTTGAACTAAAATCCGTTGGTAGTGGTTTTGACGAATTGGGTTCAACCTTTACCGATATTTTAAAACGTATTCAACGTGTACGTTCGAATCAGGAGGCTGAACTACGGCATATTAAAGCCATCATTGAACATGTCCCTGTGCCACTATTAAGTATTGATCATAATGGTAAAATTACGTTATGGAACAATAGTGTCAGGCGATTATTTGGAACCAATACAGTCACCCATATAGATGATATGGCGCAGTTTAATGAAGATTTCCCCAAAAAACTGCAAAGTATTCTAGCGGGTGAGCGTACGCTAGTTCATATCACCATTGATGACATGGAGCACAAGCTCATTATCTCAGCGACTGAGATAACGACAGCAACACAGCAAGAAACATTACTGAGCATGCAAGACATTCAAAGTGAACTCGCGCTAGCGCAATTGCAAGCATGGCAAGACTTGGTAAGTGTATTAACTCACGAAATAATGAATAGTATTACGCCGGTAGCATCACTCGCTAAAACAGCCGTAGATCTAGTGCAAGATGTGCAAGAAAAAATCCATACATTACCCGCTATTACTGATGAGATAACTGAAGAATTAGACGATGTATTAGGCGCAGTAAAAACTGTCGCCAGGCGAAGTGATGGCTTAATGCAGTTTGTCACTAGCTATCGCCGTTTAACACGCCTGCCCTCACCTAATAAAAAAACAACCTCTGTAGCTACTCTGTTCGACCACGTCACAACGCTAGCCAAACAGAATTGGCAAAAAGATAACATTGAATTAACCGCGAGTATCGCTCCTCAAGCATTAGATATTTATGTTGATCCTGATATGATCGAACAAATATTACTTAACTTATTATTAAATGCTGAACACGCGTTAATTACAACAGCGGGAGTAATAGAGAAAAAAGCCTATGCACCAAAAATAGTACTAAACGCATTTTTAAATGTTCGTGGTCATGTCGTCATCGAAGTGGCTGATAATGGCAAAGGTATTGATAATAAAAATATGACACAAATTTTTGTACCCTTTTTTACCACAAAAAAAGAAGGATCAGGTGTGGGTTTAGCTTTAACGAGGCAAGTAATGTTAGCTCATAATGGCAAGGTTGCTGTACGCAACAATAGCCAAGGTGGCGCAACGTTTAGTTTAACCTTTTAGCTATAGCGCTTTTTTTGCTCTGTCTGCTTTGAATTGAATTGAAAGGCACCACATAACACAAGAAATAGCTAACGACTCGGCGACAAAGCATACTCAATAAGCTCAATATTCTAAAAACAATTAACTGTATTGAATCACATGATAAAATACTTGGGAACAAACGCATATATAGCTATAGTTAGCTTCAACTAATCAATTTAATTACGCATTCGGTCACATAGGAAGTCACCATGGACAACATTAATACTTCAGTTTTAACAACGCATTTCTCTGGCACAGACACTTCACGTTCAGCGCAGACAGCTGCGGTACCAGTTACCAGTAGAGCTATTGTTAATACCCCCCAACAATCTGAAGCCACTACCTCAGACAAAAGTAAACAATTACAACCAGACCAGCTGGTGTTATCTGAAGAAGCGAGAGCTAAATCGGCTGAAGCCGAAGCAAGCACAAAAGAAAAAGATGAAGAAAAGAAAAGCATAGACGCGAGTAGCTTAAGTGGTGCTATGTCACCAGCAGAAGCTGCCGCCGCAGAGAAAGCTAAAGAAAGTGATCTAGAGACACAAATTCGAGAATTATCAATGGAGATTCTCGAGTTAAGTGTCAAAGTTCAAATGTTACAAGACAGAGAAGATAAAGCGTCAGTAAAAGAGCGCCAATCACTTGAAGTAGACCTAGCGATGAAAAAAGGTAAGCTTGAAGCTTTGTTAGAGCAAAAGTTACAACAGGCTGGTGCTGGTCAATAGTCCCTAATCAAAAAAGGTAAACGAGTGACTACCGTTTGCCAATATCATTGCCATCAAAATTTCAGCCTGCCTTTATTTAAGACAATAATATCGGTTTTACTGAAATGAGGCTCATATCTTCAGTAGTATAAAAATTCATGCGTATTGTAATTTACTCCTTATTTTTGTTAGTGTCAGTGTCTGCACAGGCAGAGACAATTGCCCCCTTCACCACTGATGGCTGCAGCATTTTTCCTGATGGTACCTATGAACAGAAAGAGTTATGGTTGTCTTGTTGTACCGCGCATGATTATGCCTACTGGCAGGGTGGTACATATGATGAAAGGTTAATCGCTGATGAACAGCTTCAGCAATGTGTCTCTAAAGTTGGCGAGCCACAAATAGCTAATTTAATGTTAGCTGGTGTGCGTGTTGGGGGGAGTCCATATTTACCAACATCGTTTCGATGGGGATACGGTTGGTCGTACCCTAGATTTTATAAACCATTAACGGCAGAAGAAAAAAGACAAATTACCTCACTAGAAAAGAGCCTAATAGACATAAAAAATTAGCATAGTGCTAACGTGATATCGCTCTTCAGCAATCATATTCAAACAAGTTAGCCCTCATATATCAAGTCTCAGCCATTAAATCTGCAAGCGCATGTTCAATATCGCTATGGTTAAAATGAAAACCATGACTGAGCAATTTTTGCGGATAAATATTCTGGCTTGTCAATAAGAGCTCTGCACCTTGTCCCATTAAAATATTTAACATAAATGCAGGCACACTAAACCAGGTGGGTCGGCTAACTTCTTTACCTAATGCTTGAGTAAATACTTCATTGGTTATTGCCTTTGGAGAAGTACAGTTAATAGCGCCCTCAATACACTCTATTTGTAAGCTAAAATGAATAGCATGAATCATATCGTCAATATGTATCCACGACATGTATTGTTGACCATGACCAAGTTTTCCACCCAACCCTAAAGAAAAGGGTAAACGCATTTTCTCTAAAGCCCCGCCATCATTAGCTAATACAACCCCCGTACGTAATAACACAACACGACAGTGTTCATTAGCTTTGAGTGCTAACTCTTCCCATTTTTGGCAGAGAGTGTGAGCAAAATCAGAATGGGTCACTTGTGCATCTTCATGCGTTGATATGCTACCCGTTTCACCATAATAACCTATTGCTGAACCGCTAATTAAACAACTTGGTTTATCTGTAGCACGGGCAATCATGGCAACAACTTTCTCAGTGATATTCCATCGACTCTGACAAATTCTTTCTTTTTGTGCGCGACTCCAACGCTTATCAACAATAGGTTCACCGGCAAGATTAATGATCACATCAAAGTAATTTTGCTCTGGTAACTGTTCAATAAATTCAATATTTTGAGGTAAATATAGCTGCGCTTTTTGAGTATTGCGCGTTAAAACAGTGATTTGGTACTTATGATGAAAGGCACTAATGAAATGTCGACCAATTAAACCTGTACCACCGGTTACTAATATTTTCATATTCACTCCGCTACATATAAGGCTATTACTCTAAAGAATACGTGAGGGTTATCAAATTCGATCAATGATGAACGAGTAATAATAAATGAATTACATTGAATAAAGTCGCTTTTAATAATGAGTATAGTCGCTTTAAATTAAGCCAAGGGATAGCGTTTGAAATAGTATAATTTAGATTTACGCCAAATATCCGAAACAGTCACATAAGTTTTGTAAATGTATTTCTGTTGATTGATATGAAATATATGTCGGCTGAAATGCTAAGAGTAACTCCAATCCATAAGAAGTTAACAGCCCAAGATGGCAACAAAGAAGGATACACCATGGTGCAGTTTGGATTCAAAAACCTGTTGCTGATTACAATAACTGTCTTAGTCGGACTCTCCGTTTCTTTAACAAGCTATTTTTCCTACATAAAAGAGGAAAAAACCCTGACAGCTCTCATCATTAAGGAAAACAGCGAGTTCGTGCGAAAACAAGCAGAGCTTATTGAACAACAATTGAATGAAAAAGCATTAGGTTTGGCCCGAATTGCAAAACTCTATGACGATCAAGGGGAAGAAGCCGGTACAGAATATTTTGTTAAATTAACAAAAACCATTGCTTTTTCAATGAATCTTAATAGCTCTGCTATTGGTTTTGAAAATGGCGCTGGCTACTGGAATCAAACGAGTAATACTTGGCCTGCACACGTATTTTCAGGTGATGTTAGAGATGAATCATACTACCAATTAGCTCGAAGAAGTTCAGGTACTGCCACAAGTGAGCCATATTTTGGTTCGATGACTTATTGGGTCAGTATCGTTCATAAAATCAAAAATGGTATGATTTCTGTTGATATGAAATTGGATTTTTTGAATGAGTTAGTTGAAAACTCAGCAGAAATACCAGGGGCTGTAGCATTAATTTTTAATCAAGATACTACCGTTTTGGCTTCGACCAGTAAAACGGTTAAAAACAAAAAACTAGCCACGAGTTACCCTTGGTTTAAAGAGGCGGCACTTAACGCTGTTAGCCATGAGAGGGGTATATATACTTATCAATTAGATGGCGTGGATAAATTGCTTTTTGCACATCAAATTCAAATAGCTGATAAGTATTGGTATTACACTCTGGGTCTAGATACAGAAGTTGCTTATGCTAGTCTTTTTGAAGCGAAAAGAAATGCGATTATCAATTCACTAGCAGCAACACTGATCAGTGTTGTATTAGTCTTCATTTTGTTGCAAATCCTCTATCGACCTATTCTTGTATTAAAGGAAACAATTACTGCGCTTTCTCAAGGTAATGTCGATTTAACGCAGCGACTTAAAGTAAATTCAACGGATGACTTAGGCCAAATAGCAGATGGTGTTAACCGCTTTATAAAGAACTTACAGTCAATGTTGTTAGAAATAAAAGAGGCTACCACAGCGCTAAACGGTAATGTATCTACACTAAAAGACCAATCTGAACATAATACCCTGATACTAAATGGCCATGTTCAAGAAACTGAACAAGTAGTCACTGCCATTGAAGAAATGAATGCTACTGCGGGCTCTATGGCAAGCGATATTTCAAATGTCTCTCTTCTGACAGATAGCGCTAACAGCGCTGGTCGTGAATCGATGAAAACAGTAACCCAAGCACAGGGCACTATTGCTGAGTTGGTTTCAGACGTTGATAACTCGGTAGAAAGTGTCAGTGAAATGAGTGATAAAACCGATGGTATTAATTCCATTTTGGGTGTTATTGGTGGCATCGCAGATCAAACTAACTTATTGGCACTTAATGCTGCTATTGAGGCCGCTCGTGCTGGTGAACAAGGTCGTGGTTTTGCCGTTGTGGCCGATGAAGTACGTAACCTTGCAAGCCGAACAAAATCGAGTACAGATGAGATTGAAAATGCGCTTGTTAGCCTATTAAAAGGTAATCAAACGGTTGTGGACTCAATGAGTATAACAAAAGAGCGTTGTCAAAAAGCTGCTACAGGTACAAGTGAAGTATCATCAAGCTTGAATGAAATGACTGAGATTGTTGCAGAAATTAATAATTTAAGTACACAAGTTGCCACGGCGGCAGAAGAACAAAGCAATGTCACACACGAAGTCAGTAAAAACATGACAGCAATTAATGATATTGTCGGTGAGTTGGATATTAACGGTAAACAAGCGTTTGCAGAGATACATAGTATTGATGCTGTCTCTTATACACATCTGACGCTGCCGACGAAGAGGATAGTGT
>CAJXRC010000021.1 GCA_913058405.1 uncultured Colwellia sp.
TACGAGATCTAGTACGGTCTCGTGGGCTCGGAGATGTGTATAAGAGACAGGCAAAGTGCTAACCCTTTTTATTATGTTAAATATAACTGTATCTGAAAGCTTATAGTAAGCTTTCTAGGGTAAGTTCCATCATATCTTTAAACGTGGTTTCTCGTTCTTCAGAAGTGGTTTTCTCACCTGTTTTAATATGATCACTAACGGTTAATACGGTAAGTGCTTTTTTACCATACTCAGCAGCAACGCCATAAAGGCCAGCGGCTTCCATTTCTACCGCTAAAATTCCATATTTTTCCATGGTCGCAAACATTTCAGGTTGCGGCGTATAAAATAAATCAGCAGTGAAAATATTACCTACATGTACTGGCTTGCCCAATTTTTCAGCGGTATCAACGACACTTTTGAGTAAAGAGAAGTCGGCACAAGCAGCAAAGTCTACATTATGAAAACGTTGTCTGTTAACGTTCGAGTCTGTACTTGCAGCCATACCAATAACAATGTCACGAATATTTATGTCATCGCGTACCGCGCCACAAGAGCCGATACGTATGATTTTTTCTACGCCATAATCTTTATAAAGTTCTGTAGCGTAAATGGAAATGCTTGGTACGCCCATACCAGAGCCCATAACAGAGACACGTTTGCCTTTATATGTACCAGTGTAACCAAGCATGTTACGTACTTGAGTGATGCATTTAGCATCATCAAGAAAGTTTTCGGCAATAAATTTTGCTCTAAGGGGATCGCCAGGCATTAATACTGTTTCTGCAAATTCGCCGGCTTGTGCTTCGATATGTGGTGTTGGCATAAGAGTTATCCTTTTAAGGTTAAGTATAACACCAATTCCACTAAGTTATTGCTCACTTGTACTGGTTAAAACTCACCATGGCAGCGTTGCTCTCAATCTCAATAGCCAGCTATTGCTCAATCGAGCGCCTTACCCTGATTTATTTTTCCTACCTACAACGAGATCACAAACTTAATGAAAATGGTATAACGCAGTAAGTTTCTAGCCAGAACTGAATCATTCATGCTGCTATCAAGGATTTTTTACTGATAAATTTGATGTTAATGTTTACTTTGTTAAGTGTTTTTCTTACTGCTTTTTGCAGTACTGCGCATTGCTTACTTATAAATAAATAAATAAAGAATGCACAGTTAATAATAATGCTAAGTTAAGTCCGGTTCAAGTAGACCCCATTATTTTAGGCTTGTTTTAGTGTTTATTGCTTAATATTGAGTAGTGCTGTCTTTTCTTGCTCAGATAGAAAACTCATTTGCACCGCATTTCGTTGTAATTGACTGATTTGATCTGTATTGAGCCCAAGTACTTCGCGTGCTACCTGAAATTCGCCAGCAAGCTCGATATTTTCAACGGCAGGGTCGTCAGTATTTAAGCAAACGGTAAGATCGTTTGCTAAAAATGTTTTCACTGGATGTACTGCCAAATCTTTAATCGTTCCTGTTTGGTAGTTTGAAGTAAGGCAAGACTCTATGCTTATTTTATTTTCTCGCATGTAGTCCATTAATTCTTGATCCTTAGCACAAGCCACACCATGACCAATGCGCGTTGCGCCTAGTGTTTTTATAGCATGCCAAACACTTTCAGGCCCGGCGGCTTCTCCTGCATGTACACTGACATTGAGCCCCGCATCGTTTACTTGTTTAAAGTGGCTTTCAAAAAGGCTGCCAGGAAAGTTATATTCATCGCCCGCGAGGTCTATCGCAACTAAATCATCTTTATAAGCGAGCAGGGCATTAAGTTCACTTTGACAATGTTCAACACCAAAGGTACGACTTAAAATGCCCATTAAATTAATTTTAGTGGTAAATTTTTCTCTACCCTGATTTACCCCTTCAATAATTGCTTCTACCACACCTTCTATTGGTAAATTGTGCGCCATAGCTATGTAATAGGGAGAAAATCTTAATTCAGCATAATCAATATTAGCGTTGTAAGCATCTTCAACATTCTCAAAACCGATACGTACCACATCGTCGAGAGACTTCAGCACACCAACACCCCAATCAAGCTTTTTCAAAAAGGCAAGCAGGTCAGCTTCACTATCAGTGATTTGCACGTGAGGAATAAACGCCTCAAAGTTATCTTCGGGTAATTTAATATTATTTTTTTGTGCTAACTGCCAAATAGTTTTTGGGCGTATATTTCCATCTAAGTGGCGATGTAAATCGACGAGGGGAAGTTGGTTATTAAACATGATAAAATTTTGTCCTAGCAGTGAAAGTTTTGTGGGTAAATTACATTATTTGATCTTGAATAATACCCTTGATACATTCTTATTAATTATAGACTTCATTAGTCTGTTCTAAAAGTTAAAGCTTAACCTTTACTGATATAGGGCAGTGGTCGCTTAAGTTTCGAGATGATTCTTTCGTGTATTTAGGTTTGAAAATAAGTTGTTCAAATGAAGCGTCAATATACTTTTCTTTGGCCTTAGGGCTGAAAATAATATGATCTATATATTCTTTATAATAACCGCCCCAACAGCCTGAATTTGCTGTCGAGGTAGGTGTCCATAGTGATTCTTGTCCTTCATCATTTAATGCTTGCCACAACCCTTTATCTTCAGGGTATTTTAAAGCGATATCCTGTGAGAAACGTCGATTAAAATCACCTAAAACTATGTAGGCAGCGTCTTGGCTGGCATGTAAATCAATCCATTGTTCTAATGGGGTTATTTGCTTACTAAGTTTGGTACAGGCCTCTTTATGTTTTTCTTCTTTAACAGATGTACTCGGCATTGCTTTAACACTACGACCATCTAATGGTGCAGCAAAACAGCCAGATTTTAAATGTACGGCTAACAAATGCAATGTCTTACCATTTTTTGTTAGCGTTACATCCATGCCATAACGTACTTTACCGACATCTAAAGCTTTATATTCTTTGGCTTCTACAGTGAAATTTTGAGATTTTTTAATGGCTACACCAACACGTTGAACCCAGTCTTTGGTAGAAAAGTAATAATCATAATCATTGCCAAAAACTTTACGGGCCCAATACTCACTCTCAACTTCTTGAAGAGCGATCACATCAGCATCCAACTGTTTGGCATACATTGCCAATTGCTGGTTATCAGTCTTAGTTCGATGATTATACTCATGGGAGCCTAACCAAGCTATGTTCCAAGAGGCAAGTTTTAGTTCAGTGGCCTGACTGATAAAGCTGCTACAGAGCACTAGGAACAGCGCAGGCATAATTAGCAAAGTATTTTTCATAAAATTTTTCTTCTAATTCAATGAGTCATTTGGCCATAGAACGGTGATAAATCATGCCTGGTCAGTGAACAAGGAAGACTCTCGTACAAGACATTATTTGTTTTACTTAACCATACGGTCAAGTAAATATTTTGGCTAGCAAGATTACACTATTTTCATGCTTAATAACAACTCGTTTGAATAAACATGACAGGTCTACATAATGCTACTGATAGCCATGGTGATTTTTTGATCAGTTATTGCAACCTATCATAGGCAAGTTGGGATTAATCAAGCCATTTACAGAAAATGGCTTGTCAGGTGAATCTTTATTAAAGGTGACTTTCGTTGCATCAAGATATTGAAAATCACCAGCAGCATTTAAATGCCATAAATTATCATCTAACCGCTCAAAGCAAAAATCGCCGGTGTCCCCGTGGCTAATTAATACTGGTTTTTTGATTCGCTTTGCCAACGCTTTAAAAGCTTGACGGTAAATGGCAAAAGCATCGCATGTTTTTAACGAGGAATTATCACAAGTATCACTCTGTAACACTGACTTTTGATACATGTCTGCTTGAAAGCCAATAATTACTGCATCAAAAGATTTTGCATGACTTTCTATTTCATTGAGCCATGCTAAGTTGGCTTCATCCCGAACAATGACTTTGTTAGTGGAAGTCTCTCGATTCGACTTATTTATATGAACTCGACCATTACTCGTGCCAACGATATGTAAAGTACTGACGGCTAGGCGATCATTAATCCATAATTGATTTTCTTTTTGCTCAAGTTGCGATGAGATCCTAGGTAGTTTTTGGGTTAAAAGTGGCGGTGTTTGGTACATTAGTTCTATGAGGAAATCGAGCCTTTCTAATTCGTTAAAACTGTGTAGTAATGTACTCCGGTCACAATCAGTCCAATCATTGTCGCCTGGGGTATAGATTATTTTACCTGGGTAAGTTTGCGCTAATAGCGCTTTATGCTCTTTTAACAGCTCATTGGTACATGACTTACCGCCGCTTTTAAAGTCTCCAAGATGCATAACTACAGTAGGATTCGTTTCATTGATAAGACGATATAAAATGCCATTGGGCCCTTGCAGCATCTTTTTTTCTTCATCACTATACGGAGTATCAGCTAATATAATGACTGTTTGTGCCCAAAGTATTGAGCTAGTAGTCGAAAGTAATAAAAAGATGATGTGTAAACAACGCTTTTTCCATGAGTAAATGCTGAAAGTCATCAGTAGCCTTTTAAATCAAATTAAAAACAGAGTGAATGAAAGCTAACCTAGCGAAGAATAGGGATTGATGCAAGTTAGTTACCATAAAGAAAATGAACCATATGGTCAGGTTTTTATCTTCCCGCTGTTGAACAAAATCGAGAAAAGAGTAAAATCTCATTATTATCGACAAAGAGAAGTAAAATTATGCAAGTACTAGTTGTAGATTACACCGCAAAAGACGCGGCAGAAAAGTTTGTTAAAAGTTTACATGAAACTGGCTTTGCTGTGCTTGTTAATCATCCAATAAAACAAAGTTTAGTTGAATCCATATACAAAAATTGGCAAGAATTTTTCTTGAGTGAAGAAAAACACTCCTTTGCTTTTGATCCTGCAAAGCAAGATGGCTATTTCTCATCTGAGATATCAGAAACGGCAAAAGGTCATAGTAAAAAAGATATTAAGGAGTATTTCCATGTTTACCCTTGGGGGCGAATTCCTGTAAAGCTCAACGATGAAATTCTTGAATATTATCGTTTAGCATCACAGCTTGCAGCTGAGTTACTTGACTGGGTAGAAGAGTATAGTCCGGCGGACATCGCAGATAAGTATTCTGAAGCGTTATCTAATATGATTAAAGATACACCCAATACATTGTTGCGTATCTTACATTACCCGCCGCTCACAGGTGATGAAGAGCCTGGCGCTGTGAGAGCGGCTTCCCATGAAGATATTAATTTATTGACTATATTACCTGCAGCGAATGAACCAGGTTTACAAGTGCAACGTCAAAATGGTGAGTGGATTGATGTTCCCTCAGACTTCGGTAATTTAATTATAAATATTGGTGATATGTTGCAAGAAACATCTGGTGGGTATTTTCCATCGACAAGTCATCGAGTTATCAATCCAACAGGTAAGGGCAGCGACAAGTCTCGAATCTCTTTACCTTTGTTTTTACACCCTCGCAGTGAAGTGGTGTTATCTGAAAAACATACTCAAGCAAGTTACTTACTCGAACGTTTACGTGAGTTAGGTGTTAAAGTTTAACTAAATATGTAGCTAAATCTATAATTTAATTTTCCCTAGCCGACTTGCTTAACTCGTCGGCTTTTTTGTGCCTGTTATTCAATATTTGAGTGACTATACCGGTTACCAATCAAAGTGCAGGATTTCAGTGGGAATTAAAACCACTTTAGGCAAGGAAAATAATTTAAGCATAGTCATTCTATGGTTTGATTATTTAACGCCGACTAAAGTGATTTTAAACCCATCAAAGAAGCGCTTGAACAACATCACTTCATCGTTGCTGCGACTTATAATGGAACAACCATTATTTCATCATAGCGCCTTGAATTAAAATTGCTCAAGCACTCTGAAACCTGTTCTTGAATGGTAACGGGTATATACTGCTGGGAATGAATAAAATAAGTAGTAGTTCGAACTTCTGGGTTTTGGTGCTTAAGTTATACTTTAGCGTGCCGATACTCTTATACATGTTTTAATAAATTCTTTGATAAATAGAGATAGATATTATGGACTCATCAATTAAACCCCATGCTACCTTTAGCCAAGATGTTCGATCTTTAGCAAAAGCGCAGGATAAAAAAGAAAATGGCCCCATGGGCCAACAAGTATCGGATCTTGCCCATGAGAAAAAAATAGGGGAAGTACAGGAACCTATTTCTGTCAGTAATAAAAAACAACTGAATGCTGCAATTATAGAGTCGACATTGAAATTTAGTAACACAGTCGGCGATCAACCACTGTCACTGTTATTAAAAACCGCTTTACAAGGAATAAACGAAGCGCTTAAAGAGGGTGGGGTTGAAAGTAAGGTTGAAGATGCTTATGAGTCAGGCATTAATTTTAGTCCTGAAGCGACTGCTGAGCGTATTGTTTCGTTTAGCACTCAATTATTGGGCGCTTATCGAGAGCAACACCCTGAAATGGATGCTGAAGAATCGTTAGCGAGTTTTGTTGATATTATTGGTGGTGGTATTGAACAAGGTTTTAGCGAAGCCAAAGACATACTTGGTAATTTAAATGTATTAGAGGGAGATATTTCCAATAATATTGATAAAACCTATGAGTTGGTGCAACAAGGACTACAGTCTTTTGTCGACTCTTTTAGTGAGGCAGAAGAAAAGTAAACCCTAGGTAATTTCAAGGAATTAGTTAGGGCACTCCCCTTAATTGATAAGCAAAGCCCAGCAGCTTTGTTCAGCTGAAAGCTTGGCTGTCTCCGCTTCACTGTTAAACTCAAATTATATAAATGTGATTTAAATGTAACAAAGGTTGGGTTAAGTGAAGGTTAAGAGATAGATTTATCGATGCGAAAATACATTTTTGTTATCTGAACGTTAGTCTTAATCCACTTATCGTCGGCTAAACCTTGCTATTTCCCGCTCAATACTGAATTTTTAACTATCTTGGATATATTATATTGTTCTTATTTTAGAGCGAAAATAAGTAAAAAACTTAACACCAGCAGCCAACTATCTATGATCTTGATCTTGATCTGTAGTTAAATACTTCTTTAGTCACGCTCAATTCTGCATCTTGCAGTAGTTTAGGTATATAATGATGCCCCCTCTTGAAAAGACTTGTATTAAATCAGGCCTGAACCTTATTGAAGAGAGGTTTCGTTGTAAAAAACGAAGAAGTAACACTTACTGGATTTTACCAGATAAACACTAGAATTAAGCCCGAGTAGTATGGCATGAAGGTATTAGAAAAAGATTATCAGATTAACAGCGTCCGTAAGGCTATTGATGCAGGAGTTAACTCCATTATCGCGTTACCTACGGGGGGCGGTAAGAGTATCTGTATACTTAAATTGTGCCAAGCAATGCCCGACAAGAGAGTGGTCATTAGTTTACGTAATGCGGCATTGGTCCCTCAATTATTGAATACCCTCACCATTAATGGTCTAACGGTTAGTGTTGTTAAGTCTGGCTATAAGTATATTGCTGGCGGTGATGTTACCTTGATAATGGAACAATCATTTGGCAGAAGAAAGCATTTAAATATTAAATGTGACGTACTCTTGCGTGATGAATATCATGTGGGTTGTATGGGCGGTGTTTATATTGCGATGCGTGAAGAACTATCCCCAGACTTGATTATTGGCCTTACTGCCACGCCCATTGATAGATTAGGCGTTTATATTGATAAATCGATGGAATTAATTGAAGAGACAACCACTAAATTACTGATTGAAGCGGGTGAGTTAGCTAAGCCGGTTTACAAAGTGCCAAGCCTGTCTCAAGAGATAGATTATAGCGCCGTTAAAATGTACCGAGGTGATTTTAGTGTTTCAGGCTTAGATCTAATACTACTAGAACATTGCTCGTTAGTGGCCCAGCAAACGGTTGATGACGCATTGTCTCAGGGTCGTAAAGTTATGCTGTTTGCTAACTCAATTAACCATGTAGAGTCGTTGTCTGAGGCTTTTGATTTACTTGGTGTTGAACATGAGCGTGTTCACTCTCAGCGTTCGTCTGATGAAAATGATGAAAGCATCCGTAGATACAAGTCAAACGAAGTTAGGCTAATTATCAATATGTCTATGTTAACCATTGGCTTTGATGACCCGACGACTGATTGTGTTGTTTTAGCACGACCGACCAAGATATTAAGATTATATTTACAGATTATCGGTAGATGTTTACGTGCGTCAAAAGGTAAGGCTGATGCCTTAATACTGGATTTAGCGCAGTGTATTTCTACTCATGGATTTGCTGAGGATTATAGAGACTTTACCCGTAAAACCTCTAAATCTGCAGCGATAATGGCTGAGAGATTGAGTGTGACCAACATAGCTCAATTTGTTGATGGTGAGTTCACCTACAATGAATCAATTGAACGCAAGGTTATCAAAAAGAAGTCACCTGTTATTCGCAGAAAACCACGAGATGGTTTAGTGGCGAGCAAAGAGCTTGTTGATAGAGCGGCGAGTAATAGGGTTGCGGCGTTACACAGATTAAACCCGCGAATGGAAAAACTGGTTAGCACTATCGAATTGGTAAATATTGTTTATGATCAGCAAGATGAAACAAGCAAAATGCTTGATGAAGTCGCTATGGTTAAATTAGTTGCCTTGATAGGTTTTGCCTACAGTGATTCATTAGTTGATAGCTGCACGGCATTAGTTGAAGGCTTACACGCTCAAAATCAGTCGATAAGAGGTTTACCGTTGAGAGTTAGCAATTTGATAACCACAATTGCTATGCAAGATTTAGCTGTTAAAGAAGTCGTCACTAAGACATAAGACTGTCTGCCTGAATAAAATAAAGACCTTTATTTAATTTATCTGCTGGGTAAGTTAAACAAAGGTCTTTTTTATTCATGGGGTGATTATCATCGCTATCGCTAATAAAAGAACTCTCTCACTCCCACGCTCATATCTTCATCCGTTGACATTCTTTGTAACAAGTTCCGCTTTAAATCGCGGATAAATCGATTATGATGAAATATCGACACATAATAATTAACCCGTTTGGTATAACCGCCATGTCACTATTACGTAATATCAAGTGCAATATAAAGTTCAATGTAAAGTTAGCCCGAAAAACGTTATCGATAATGGCCTGTTGTACTCTTGTGCCTTTTTTGGCAAATAGTAATGAAGCTTTGCCAGCTAGCCTGAGTCAATTTAATGAAAATATCACGGCTAAACTACACTTTGCTGATAGCGGAATACCTTGGGGAATGGCATGGTTACCTAACGGTGATTTATTAATTACGCTTCGAGACGGCGAATTAAAGAGGCTAAAAAAAGGACAAAGCAATGCAGAAACAATTTCCGGCTTGCCAGAGATAGCGGTTGGCAGTCAGGGTGGTTTACTTGATATTGCAGTACATCCGGATTATGACAACACTGGTTGGATATATATTTCTTACGCAAAAGAAGATGACAAAGGTAATAAAAGCACGGCGATAATGCGAGCTAAACTGAGTGGCAAAAAGTTAATCGAACAAGAGGATATTTATGTTGCTCAGGCTTATGGTCGTAAAGGTAATCACTTTGGTAGTCGGCTAGCTTTTGATAATCAAGGATATTTATATTTTTCTATTGGTGATCGAGGTAAAAGAGATGTTAATCCGCAAGATATAACACGCGATGCAGGCAAGGTTTATCGATTACATGATGATGGTCGTATACCTGATGACAATCCCTTCGTTAATAATGCAGAAGCTAAAAAGGCTATCTATTCCTATGGTCACCGTAATCCTCAAGGTATGGTTAAACACCCAATAACTGGCGATATTTGGACTCATGAACATGGTCCACGTGGTGGTGATGAAGTTAATCTTATCGGCAAGGGGAAAAACTACGGTTGGCCAATCATTAGTTATGGTATTAATTACTCAGGTACTGAGATTACCGACTTAACTCAAAAGAAAGGCATGGAGCAACCGTTATGGTATTGGGATCCTTCTATAGCGCCTTCAGGTATGGCATTTGTAACCAGTGATAAATATCCTTATTGGCAGGGCAATATACTGGTAGGCTCATTAAAATTTGGTCAGATAGTTATGGTTACTTTAGCAGGAAATAAGGCCGTTAAGGCGGAAGTCGTTAGAGATGAACTTACACGGGTACGCAATATTAAACAGGGACCCGACGGCTATGTTTATGTTGCGGTGGATGGTCAAGGGATTTATAAGTTAGTCGCTGAAAAGTAAGAGCTTAATCTTAAGATTTTAACATTAAGATCTTAATGTTAAAGTCACTAACGCAATACCATGATCTGTACTTTCGCCATCACGCTCGAAAATAGGATTAATTAAGTGTCTATCGTAGGTATCATATGCGCTGACTTGATAAAGACTATCATGGTAACCAGCATCAAATTCACAGGATAATAAAATGTAGTCGAGTACCGAGCTACTTGCACCAAAATAATGTGTTGGCGTACGCACTGCCTTTTCTTCTCTATTACTACTTTTTTTAGTATCAGCAGTATCAGCAGTATCAGCAGTATCAGTGTTTTCTACTGTATCTGTTGTATTTTCACTATTATCAGCTTCTTCTTGTTCATTCTGAATTGCTGTTTGTAGTAGATCCCAGGCGTCATTTAAACAATATTTAGCAAGGTATGCATCACGATCAATACCTGAAACAAAACGTAAAGTGTTTGTTAGTAAATGACTTAACACGCCATCTTCGAGGGTATTATTAAAATCCCCCATTAATACCATAGGGTTGCCTGTAGCCTCACGTCGTTCAATCATATCAATCATTAATAACGTCGCTTCACTACCACGTTGTATGGTTGAACCCCAACCACCGGCAACGTTGGCTTTTAGACTCTCAATAATCGTTTTTTCTGGTGACCAATGGTTATTTTTTTCATCGATTTCAATCATCGAACGCTTAGACTTAAAATGCACAACATAACAATCACATTTGCCCATGTGGGGGAGTTCAATGGTCGCTCTAATGACCTTTCGGCTAAAAGAAAAATCATTGGCTAAGCCTAATGTTTGCGCAAGCTCAGTATTTACTTTTACTGCCGCGACCTCTGTAATAGGATAACGAGAGGCAATGGCTACCACAGGACTTCGATAAATAAAGTCATCAATAACAGTAGGTTGATCAACCACTGCAAAATAAGCATAACCCTGTGCGGCAACTAGTTCTTTTAATGAATCTGCACTAAAAACTTCTTGAAAACCAATAATATCAGGCTGAAATTCACTCAGATACTCAGTAACCCATTTCTGTTTTTTTGCCCATTGCTCAGCACTATAAATGCGCTCAAATTCATAATAAGCATTTGGCGGTTCAAGGTAATTAAACAAGTTGAAAGTAGCAACTTTAAGTTGCGTATTTGCTACAGATACTGAGAGGGTTTCAGAAGAAGGGGATTGATCTATTTCTGTTTTATTGTTGTCGCTGATGATGATAGCTCGCCTAAGTGATGAATGATAATTGTACCTCATCATTTATACCCGTTCCACTTGAAGATGTTCGTTTCAGGAAGACTGAATCATGCATCTTCAAGTAGTAAATTTATCTCATTAAAAGCCAGTAATATTGTTGTGGGGAAGGGGCTTTATTTATCAGCGTTTAATATTTGCTCTAATTTTAAGTCTGTTAACTTCATTACACTTTTGACCACATAAAACATGATTGCCATCAACATTATTGTTGAAGGTATAGCGATGACGGGATAACTTAATAAAGTCATTTCGCCAAGTTGCTCATTAAATTGCGTTGTACCTGCAGGACTAACTACTATCCACTTTGCTAATAGATAATTCATCGTCGCAGAAAAAACAAATGTTGCTGCTAACAAGTGATTTGCCCACTGAATTTTAGCTTTAAACTTATCTGTTTTATTTTTATTTGATAGTGACTCATAGATTAAATCTAAATTGAATATCATAGGATTTAATAGAATTTTAGCAATAAGTGGTTTGCCCCAAAATCCTGATATAAGTACTACTAGACCTATAGCAGAAGGGATCGCTGCTTCCTTGATGGCTAACCATTCCACATCTAATTCAAATAAACCAATGCCACCGGTTAAGAAAGTACTTAAAAAGCCAAGTAATGAAATAAAGTTCATCGACTTGTTTTTAACAAAGTCATACAAACCATAACTAATAGGAAATAATAATGCCAAAACCAAAGCATACATAGAGCCTAAATATTCATCTCCCGATAACTTCATTAAAACGATCGACGGAACAGCAATATTAAAAATGACTTCTAACAGGATATTATTAGGGCGTTTGGTTTTTGTTTGAATAGACACGATAACTTCATAATTTGGAAACACTGAGATAAGTAAGTATATTTCATCTGGTATTAGATCACAAAGCTAAAGGGCAGGTCAGATAATTGGTTCTGACGTGGTCATTTCAATTCCAACAATCTGAAACATGCATCTCGCTAAGTTATATACCCGTTCCACTTCAATATGCTGGATTCAGTGGGAATTTAAAAGACTTTAGGCAAGGCATTCATTGCGAAGAATGGTTAAAGTGAATAACGCTGCATAAAGTCTTTAAAACCCACCCGAAGGGGAACACAGAGCAACATCACTTCGTTGTTGCATCAATTCGTAAGGGAATGCCATGACTTCATTGATGCGCCTAGAAATGAAATTGATCAGTGTTCCTGAACTTTCATTTTGAAGTAGAGCGGGTATAGGTATAATCAACCAAGTTAAATTTCACCTAACAATATTTTACGTAAATAAAGCCGATTATTATGAATGAAAAAAGAAAATTGCAAGACCCAACGCTAGTGTGCACTTGCAATGAGCTATATATCGATAATATTGAAGAGGCTATTCATGAAGGTGAAGAAGAGTATGCTGAAATAATGCAATACAACGATACATTCCCTCGATGTGGCGAATGCCATGTACATGTTCAACAGTTAGTTGACAATATTAACCGTTGAACAAATAGAACTGAAATAAACGCGACATAACTCGTGGAGAAATGTCGTTTTATTAATGCTGTTAAGTTCGATACTCTGCATTAATTTTGACGTAATCATAACTAAAGTCGCAGGTCCAAATAGTTGACTCTTCGTTGCCACGATGAAGTTGCACGGTAATATCAATTTCTGCTTCGTTCATTATCGCTTGCCCCTCATCTTCCTTATAACTCGCAGCACGTCCTCCTTTTTCAGCTACTAATAAACCGCCGAAATAGAGTTCTAATTGGTCGGTATCTAAATCAGCTAATGAATCACACTCACGTGAAGCATATCCAATAGCAGCAAGTACACGGCCTAAATTAGGATCAGAAGCAAACATTGCCGTTTTTACTAAGGGGCTTTTACCAATTGAAAAACCGATAGTTTTTGCTTCATCAATAGATAACGCACCTTTAACTGTGACTGTTATAAATTTAGTTGCGCCTTCACCGTCACGAACGATGGCTTTAGCTAGGTACTGTGAGGTTTCAAGTAAGGCATCAAAAACTTCTTGGTAACCTTTATCATTAGGGCTTGTGATAGCCCCTGCATTGCTTTTCCCCGTAGCAATAACAATAAAGGAGTCATTTGTTGAAGTATCGCCATCAACAGAGATGCAGTTAAATGATAAGTCTGCAATTTCTTTAGTCATACTATCTAATAACGATTGCGTTATATTAGCGTCGGTTGCTACATAACCTAACATGGTCGCCATATTAGGATGGATCATGCCAGCGCCTTTGGATATTCCGGTAATATTGATGCTTTCACCACCAACCTTTACCTGAGTCGCATAAGCTTTAGGGGCAATGTCCGTGGTCATAATTGCAGAAGCAGCATCAGCCCAGTTGTCAGTAGTTAAATTAGTCACCGCAAGTGGTAAACCTGCTAAGAGCTTATCCATAGGCAGATGTTCTAAAATTACGCCTGTTGAAAAAGGTAATATGGACTCTACTGGTATAGCCATAATTTCAGCTAAATGTTGACAGGTTGTTAGTGCATCTAACATGCCTTGCTCGCCTGTTCCTGCGTTAGCATTGCCTGTATTTACGACTAATGCCTTGATGCCTGATACATTGCTTCCCGTAATCGCATTATTTTTTACTGCATCTAAATGTTTTTTACACAAGGTTACTGGCGCAGCGCAAAAACGGTTTTGGGTAAAAACACCAGAGACTGCACTACCATCACAGATTTCTATAACGAGTAAATCTTTACGGTTTTGTGTTTTAATATTTGACTCAGCCCAACCTAGGCGAATGCCTTGAATTGGCGTAAGTGAAGCAGGGACTATTTCAGGTAAATTGACAGGCATAAAGAATTATTAATAATATAAAAGTAGATAAATATTACTATTTTATGGGTTTTTATGCAAAATAACATTTAAGTGAAGCATCGTAAGTTATTAAATCTGACCATAAGAAACTAGATGCAACGAGGGGCAGACTTATGCTCACGCAGCGGACGGTATTTTTATATTGTCATTGACAGACAAACTTTTTTATATGAGTTATTAGGATCAAGAAGAAAGCCATCTCCCACTAAAGAAGTCATTCTTTTTTGTGATACTTGTGGGTTATCGATTTTAAACCGTATTCTTTCAGACATATTAGCCTTTAAAATATCTGAACAATACTTTTGAAAGAAAAATCGATCAAACTCACCATTTTCTATCAATCGAAGTAACCCAAGCCTTATACGCTCTGCTATCTCGGGGAATGATGGTGAAACATAAAAATAAGTCGCTAACGGAATTTCCAGTAAAATATGGTTATCAACTACAAAATCAGGATATAAAGCTAAATGGCTTTCTACCTCTTTGTAGGCTTCGTTAATGCCTCGGCCAAATGTAGTAAAACGCTGCTTTGACAACATAGCAAATAACGACTCATAACCATTTGCCGTCACGACAACAAAACCAGCCTGTTCCATCGCAAGCCTTATTGACCATTCATTTCCAGAACCTGTATGCAAAGCTTTTAGAGACTTTAAACGACTGACTTGGACAAGCTTTTCACGGTTTTTATCTTTAACGATAAATACTCTAAAACCTTGGAGACCTTTTCTGATTGGAATAGGTACAACAATTAAATTACTATCCCATTCCTTTTGAGGAGCTTCGGCGACAACATTAAGTAATTTACCTTTCTTCAACTCATGAAATATTCGGCTTCTAGTCATATTCATTTCTGTTGTTTTAACTTGAGCATTAGTATATTCAGGCGTCGCTTTAAAAATTAACTCCATTAGCTCGTACGTATACGTATATCGAGGGTCAAAAGATGAAAGTGGCTTGTTAAAAATAACATCTTGACTGGCATTAGTGAAAATTGGTAAACATAACAAAAGCAACCATAAACCCAATCTCTTAACCATATTTATTCCTTGATTTTGCAAACTTCATTTCTGATATAAGGTAAAGTGCGGGTTACTTTACCTTATATTTTAGATGTTTACTTCTTTCATCAAAAATTGCTTTAATCTTTTGGTGTAAATCATAGACGGACGTTATCGAGACAAAATATAATCCGAATCAGTGTTTTTACTACATTGCTTAGTGTCCTTTTCGTGGCAAAAGCAATCATGTCTCTATAGCGCATTGCAGACGTTAGAGCTTGTTTCACTAACGATTACTTTTCCGACTTTTCGGTCATTAACATCAATAACTCTTTAAGTTGTTTTTAGTCACTTGTAGACGAGTAATGCCTTTATTATGATAGGCGACTAAGCCACCAAAGCAGTCAGAGATACTTTAAACTAAACGTCTGCTACATCCGAAAATGAAACCATTATATTTTTTGGTTTGATGTCATCGCTATACGTAGATGTTTTCCGTTCACACTATGGATTACGTATATCGGATAGGCTGTTTATATTACTTATACTCAGGTGTGGCTAATTTTAGAGGTATGGTAAAGCACAGTTAACATTAAAAATATTAAGTATTTCTAATGGCTGCCGATAATACTAGGGACAGCGACTACTTATAAAAAGAACCACGAAAGCTTAAGAAAAGGATTTCCATTAGATGAAACTTTATTCCGAAAATATGCAGGTCAATATTCCTATTTATCAAGAGCCTGTCTCTGCACCTAAGTTAGATGAATTAAACCAAGCTTCGTCAGCTGAAAAAAAGCTATCAGTAAACTCTCAATCAGATCAAGTCAATATTTCTGAAGAAGCACGTCAAAAAAGCGTTGATGATACAAATCAAACAGCCATGAGAAAAATAATGGGCAAGGAGGATGTTAATGAGGCTGAAGGTGAAGGGAAAAAAACATTAGATGAAAAAATCGCAGAATTACAAGAAAAAATAACTAAATTAACAGCAGAAATAGCTCGGGAGCGTAGAAGCGGCAATAATGAAAAGGCTAAAACCATGGAGTCGGAACTAGTCATGTTAAATGCACAACTGATACAACTTGTAGAACAAAAATTGGAAGCTGCAAAAAGCCAATAACAGTCTTTAAAATAAAAATGTATAAATATCTGTGGTTACTTAAACTTGAACTGACACTTCAGATTGATAAGTTGTATAAAACCAGACAGACATGACACCACAGCGGTCATTATTCATCAAACAGTTAATGCTAACTTTGTGGTAAAGTGATGGTTAGTTCTTACAATAAAAAGTTAGTAATTAACATCAACTGTCCTGATTGATGTTAGGCGTACCAGCCTTGTTTTTACTCAGCACTAATGTAATTTTGACAAACACTTCTTTATTTGGATATCCATCTGCAATGAGTTGATGTTTCAGCTGAAATGAACGAATAGCTTGTCTACTTTTAGGCCCCCAGATCCCATCAGGTTCACCTGTTTCAAAGCCTAATGAATTGAGTTGGCTTTGTAGGCTTTTCATTTGTGCAACACTATAAGGCTTTACTTTAGTTTGCGCTTTATGTGAAAACTCAATGCCTTTAGCGCCAACTAGCTTATTGGCTAATAGACCTACTGATAGCGCATAACTCTTTGAAAGGTTCCATGTCATGATGACATTAAAATTAGGGTAGAGTAAAAATGCTGGCCCTTTATGTCCTGAAGGTAGATATAGCTCAGCCTGAATATCATAAGTAGATAATGAGTGGTTATTCATTTTTTTAACGCCTAGCTTTTTAAAATAATTAAGCGAGTAGTATTGATCAAAAGCTACTTTATCAAAGGCAAAGTTTGCTGGTAATTTAACTTCTCTGCCCCAGCGTTCTTTAGGCTGCCATCCAATTTGATTTAAGTAATTGGCTGCGGTTGTTAAGGCATCAACTTCACTCTCCCAAATGTCTACTTTTCCATCATTATCACCATCAATGGCATATTTTAAGAATGCGGTAGGCATAAACTGCATATGTCCCATGGCACCAGCCCACGAACCTTGAAGTTGCTCAACAGAAACTTGCTTCGTTTCAAGTAAAGTGAACAAGTTTAATAATTCCAAAGTAAAAAACTCACTACGACGTTCATCACAGGCTAATGTCGCTAAGGAGTTCAATACTGACATTTTACCTTTGTGCTTACCAAAAACTGTTTCTAAGCCCCAAAAAGAGACTAAATATTGACGTGGTACGCCGTATTTTTTCTCTAAGGTATCAAACAGCTTTTTATTTTTCTGTAGTTTTTCTTTTCCCACTCGCACATGATAACCCGTCACTCTCGCTTTAATGTATTGTTCAAATGTTTGGGTGAATTCGGGTTGTTTTTTATCTAAAGCAATTACTCGCTGAATAGGAGTTATATTATCAATAACGGTTTGAGTTATATAAGGTGAAAACCCTGCAGTTTCAGCGCGTTTAACTAGATTTACTTTGCACTGGAGAAAATCCTCATCGGCAATTGTGGCATTTGCAAGAATAGGAAATAATGCACAGAGAATGATTACTTTTCTGAAAGATAAAAAATTAAGCGTTCTTTTAATAAGACGAATTGACGAAAGCATGGATGAGCATTCCTTGGCTAAAAAGAAAATTAAGAAAAAGTAACCTGAACTCTGAATAAGCAGCACTTGCTCAACATTCCTCTTAATCCAATTCTCAGCGTTAAAACGTCGATAAATAGCCAGCTATTCATAAACGCTTTGCCTTGATAATTGAATAAAATGAAACATTGATAAAGCGTATAACTACTTTAATTTTATTACTTTTTATACGTAACAACCTAAGCTGTTGATTTTACTTAAACATCAAGCACTCATTATCCAGAGTTCAGGTTAAGTAGCAATTCTATGGTTAAATTTTACCTTGATAACAACCATTAATCACCGTTTTTTTCATGTTCTACGGGTTGTAAGGTTTCAGCCCAAGTGTGATAAGTATTCTCACCATTTTGTTCAATTTTCATGAGTAAATATTCAATGAGTACTTTGACTTTAGTGGGTAAAAACTCGCGTTTTGGATAAACACAATAAACGCCTTCTGATGAACGAAGAAAAGATGAAATAGGGACAATGCTTTTCGATTTCAGCCAGTCGCGGGCAATAAAATGGGGTAGTTGGGTTAAACCAAGCCCTTGGGCGCATAGCTCAGCCAAGGCTTCACCATCATTAACAATATACTGACTGCCAGGATCATAACTCTCAACCCCATGACCTTCATCGACCGTGATGGGCATTAAACGTCCAGACTGAGGGTATTTGAAACGAATCCAGCTATGTTGAGAGTATTCTGCGGCGCAGGCAGGAAAATCATTAACAGCAATATAGGTAGGTGAGGCACAAAGAATAAAATCAATTGGGCTCAGCATTCGAGCAACCAGTCGTTGGTCATCGAGTTTACCGGTACGAATGGTTAAATCAATGCCCTGTTCTAATATATCAACATAACTATCATTAAACGAAATATCTAGGGTGATGTCTGGGTATAACTGCGTAAACTCCTGTAATAATGGCACCACATAAAGCCGACCATAAGACACTGGCAGGTTCACCTTAACTCGACCACACGGAAGATCATTCGTTTGTTTTATGTCTTGTTCACATTGTTCCAGCTCTAATATGATTCGCCTTGCCGTGATTAGATAACGAGAACCTGAATCAGTTAAGTGAACCTGACGGGTAGAGCGATTGAATAGTTTAATATTAAGGTTATCTTCAAGGCGTGCCATGCCTTTACTCACGGTTGATGCCGATAATCCTAGGTGATTTGCAGCTGCGGAAAAACCACCATGATCAACCGCGTTAACAAATAGCTTTAGCAAGCTTAACTTATCCATAGGTGAAGTTTCGTCACAAGTAATATGAAGTTGGTGATATTTAATCACATGATAAGGACGGTTACTATGTTGCCAAAGAATTTAATGCTTTAAGGAATAATAAAATGAAAAAATTAATTATTGGCTGCACCCTGTTACTTAATGTAGGTTGCGCATCGGTATCACAACCTAACCGTTTGGCGTTTATCGATCTTAGCCATCCCATCCCAACCTTTGCACCAAGCAAAAGCGATGCGACCAAGCCAGATCTAAATCAGCCTCTGAATAACAGCACACCAATTGCAGGATTTTATCAACAAGCAATACTCTACCCGATCGATAAATGGGCAACTAGCCAAGGCCATTTCAATAGTCGGGCTATTTTAATTCAAGAGCACAATGGCACCAGTTTTAATGCCCCTAATCACTATCAAAACGATGAAAATAGCACTGAAAAAGGCGCTGTTTCTGCGAGTAACCGCAAAGCAGCGCATCAATTAGACAGCGAGCAATTAACGGGAAATATTGTGCTAATTGACGTATCAAATAGGGTAAAAGCAGAGCTGGATAAAAATGATGGTCAACCAAGCACAGACCTAAACATCACTGATTTTTCTGATAATTCACAAGCGACGATTAGAGCCGCTGATATTCGAGCCGTTGCAGATCAAATTACCGATGGCGCGTGGTTAGTCGGACGAGTAGGTTGGGAACAATTTTACTTTTCAGGTACTGAAGACTGGGATAAGTCGAAGTATGTGAATGGCCTAAATCACCCTGGATTTACTGGGGAAGCCATTGACGAAATCATCAAGATAATGAATGAAAAGAAGGTCAAGATATCGGGTATTGCTGCAGACAGTTTTAGCACTGACTCTGGACAGGGCGCTAAAGGTAGTGACGAAAAATGGAGTAACGCATGGCCAGCACATGTGCGTTTATATCAACGTGACATATTAATTGTTGAAAATCTGACAAATCTTTCATTATTAGCTCAACAGCAAGGTGACTGTTCATTGATGGTTGGCGCATTAAACCATGTAGGTGGCACGGGTGGTCCAGCTAGAGTGATGGCGGTATGTGAAGGACAAACGACAAACAATGAAACAGTGAAATTTGTCCACCGTCATCGTTAAAGCTTTTAATTAGTAAGTATGCTCAATGCAATCTCAGTGAAAACAGGTCAACTATGTAAAGTGTCTCGGACGACAAATGCAAAGTTGATCAAGGCTATTTTCACTGAGCGATCGCCACAGAGATTTCCATGACTGAACTAATCAGTTGTCAAAATTTCATTGATTTCTTCAATATGCGTCTTTAGCTTACTCAAGCAAATATCGCCATCTTCATCAGACATGCCGTTACCTTCTAGTAATACGTAGCGATCTTGGTCTAAGTCTGTCATGTTGGAAAAGTAGAAGGCATCTTTCCAAAATTTACAAGGTGTCGGTTCGGTAGTTAAGTGATCTTTGCACACTTGTTGATCTTTTACATAAGGAAGCACTGCCAATGCTTTATGTTTGTAAACTTTAATCGAAACCCCTTCAGGCCAATTTTTTAAACGAATATCGAGGTCACACTTAATGTCGTCATTTTCTTTTTTTAGATAGACTTTTTTTACTTCAAAGCAGCCTCGCCATTGAGAAAACATGCTCCCATAAAATATTTCGTTTTCGATTTCATTAAATTTAGCTTCAATTTTTTGAGTAATTAAATTGATGTTATCTGACATGATGTTGGTGCCTTTTATTATGTAGAAGTTAACTGCTAGCGTGGACAGTTAAGTGCAGTTCATACCGCTATGCTACTGAGACTACATAGAGCTGTAAAGCCATGGAGGACGTCTTCGTTATGAATATTTTTTATGGTTTGATAAGTTTAATTTTTAATATCACAACGACTCAATATTGCTGCTGTGTTCAGCTCAGGCACCGCGTTTAGGCCGACATTAATTTGATATTTCCTTAAGAGGTTTTACTGTATGATGCCCAATTTTATTAGGATATTGACAGACTGTGCAGCGCTCTATTTTAACTGAACGTAATTATCTAACCTATTTGTGTGGCAGCATCTTTTCTACACAAGGTCTTTGGATTCAGCGCATGACGCTGGGCTGGATGATGTGGGATCAAACCCACTCAGAAAGCTGGTTGGGTATGCTGGCTTTTTTAATGTTCTTCCCATCGGTTGTGTTAGGTCCCTTATTTGGGGTGTTGGTTGATCGCATTAATCGTCGGCGGGCGGCGGTTGTAACTAGCACTGTGCTAGGGCTATTGTCACTATTACTGTCTTTATTGGTATGGCAACAGTTAGCTGATGAGGTACTGTTATTGCTTTTTGCTCTTGGAATAGGTGTGGCTAATAGTGCCTACCAGTCGATACGACTGTCTTTTGTGCCAGAATTAGTCAGTGAAGCGAATATGCCTAAAGCGATAGCCATTAATGCAATTTTGTACAATACCTCGCGCTTTATTGGACCCGTGATTGCTGGTTATCTTATTAAATATCAGGGTAATGCATCCGCATTGGCAGTCGTTGCTGCTAGTTATATCCCTTTAATCATCGTATTACTCTTGTTAAAACTTGATGACTGCCAAAGAGGATCAGGCACAAAGCAATTCACTTTTTTCATGGATGTAAAAGCAGGGTTAAATTACGCTTTGAGTTCAGATCTCATTCTGCGTTTATTAATGTTGATTGCCGTCTCAGCTGTGTTTGGTAGAGGTTTGCTAGAAATTTTACCCGCAGCAGTAGATGTACTCTACAGTCGAGGTGTTGAAGCGTTAGCTTGGATGAATTCAGCGGCGGGAGTTGGCGCTATCTTGGCGGGTTTTCTGCTGTCATCTTTTAGTGCCGCTCGCTTATTGCCGGCAATGCGTATCGCTGTGATTGTCTCAGGTTTATTGTTGGTCGTATTCAGTTATATCAGTAGTTTTGAATTAGGTTTACTTATTATTGGGGCGTTAAGTTTTTGTGCCACAGTATGCGGGGTGGGTACTCAATCACTGATTCAGGTGTCAGTGACAAGTGCTTTTCGAGGTAGGGTAATGAGTTTATGGGGCGCTATTAATGTTGGTGGTGGTGCATTGGGGGGCTTATTATTCGGTATATTTACCGAGTCTATGGGATATCCTTTCACCCTAGTTAGCATGGGGGGAATTTGTGTTGTTATAGCTTATGTCGCCACGCGTCGTATTATATTACCTGACACATTCAAGCAGCCAAAGCGTAGCTAATATCCCACAATCTGTGAGTTATAAGATATTACCCCATTACAGTAAAGTCTTGGGGTAACAAGTAACACGG
This sequence comes from uncultured Colwellia sp., assembly GCA_913058405.1. Classification (GTDB taxonomy): domain Bacteria; phylum Pseudomonadota; class Gammaproteobacteria; order Enterobacterales; family Alteromonadaceae; genus Colwellia. Next base: position 22,371 of record CAJXRC010000021.1, read on the forward strand.
CCGGCTAGCAGAAAGGGCTAAATTTCAGTGGAGACCTTATTTCTTCCGGTGTCTTTTGCTCTATACAATATTTGATCGACTTTATTGATCATGTGATTCATTTCATTTGTATGATTAGAAAAGTAGTCTAAACCAATGGACACGGTGATTTTTACCACCTTGTTCTCATAAATTATTTCAAGTTCTTCAACGTTTTTTCTAATTTTCTCTGCAACAATCATTGCGGTTACTTTTGGAATTTCCGGCAATAACACTAAAAATTCCTCGCCGCCCCACCGGCAAATAGTATCTACTTCCCTAATACTATTATTTACCGTTTTGGAAAAGGCAATTAACGCTTCATCTCCACAGGCATGTCCGTATTCGTCGTTAATTGATTTGAAATGGTCAATATCCAACATTAACAATGAAAATCCGCGTTTGAACCTTTTAGAGCGAATGATTTCGGCATTGAGTAATTCAGTAAAATATCGGCGATTGTATAGCTCAGTTAAAGGGTCTCTTCGTGAGGATAATATTAACTCTTCTAGTAATTGATTTTTTTCAGAAATGTCTCTGATAACCGCAGTAAATTCAACATTATCGGCAATACGAATTTTCGATATAGTCACTTCAATAGCAAACTCACTACCATCCTTTCTAAGACCTTGCACAGCAGCTCGAGTTTGCATCGGCCTAGAATCGACTTGTGATCTTTTAAACCCTTCTATATAACCATGATGTTTACTCTGATATTTTTCAGGTAACAATTTAGTGAGAGGCTGACCAATTATTTCTTGTTCGCTGTAGCCAAACATAGATTGAGCAGCGTCATTGAAAAGTTTAACATTTTGCTGCTCATCAATGGTGATTATGCCATCGTAAGCGTTGTTAACTACCGCCTCGAAACGTTTCATCGAGAGGTTTAACTGTTTTTCTAACACTCTTTTCTCTGTGATCTCAACGCAGGTTTGAATGATTCTAAATTTTTCACCGGCTGAATTTACAATGGGCGATACTATTGAGCGCCAACATCTTTCTTGTCCTTTGTAATCAAGTACTATCTCTGTTTCCAAAGCAATACGCTCAGCTTTACAATGAATAAATGCCGCTTTCAAAGGATTGTGAATGTATCTAGGGAATATTGTTGTCAGTGGCTGTCCAAGCGCTTTAGCACTTGAATACCCTATTAGATCCTCAAAGCGACTATTACAGCTTACCAGTTCAAAAGCGACAGATTGTGGATCGAACTCAAACACAGCAAAACTGGCGCCAATGGCTTCAATTGAGCTGATAAGTGTTTTGTGATCACTTAGAAAAAACATGTGGTTCTCCATTACCGGGTATTTTGACGCTGATCTGAAACCTTTAATCGCATTTCTAATAGCAAAGTTGATTATTTGATTAAATAAATCAACTTAACAAAGAGTGTGAATAAGACACAGAAAGTTGTTTTAAAATTTCGGTGGACTATATATATATTTGTTTATTATTTCAAATGATTAGATCACTTTATTCGCACAAAACAGTTCATTGTCGATTATTGCAATAGTCGATGATAATGAGGAAACTAATATTAACTAACTGTCTATATGATGAATAGACGTATAAGAATAAGATGAAATAGTCGGCTGGTGATCAGATATCACGGATGCTTATGTTAGCAATACATTTTATTGTCTGTTTTTTGTTTACCATTCTTTTTATTATTAAGACATCTTGATGTTATTGGAAATAAAAATGAGCAGTGAAAAACGTAGTGATAATTATAAAAATGGTGAGCAAGTTCGTCGTGAAGTCATGAGCGATGAATTTGTTGATCGCGCTTTAAATAACGCCACTGAATTTGATCAACCTTTGCAAGATTTAGTCATGGAAAATGCGTGGGGAAGCACTTGGAGTCGAGCAGATTTACCAAAAGATACTCGAAGTTTGGTAACTATTTCGATGTTAATAGCGTTAAAAGCACCCAATGAGTTAAAAGGTCATGTTCGCGGTGCATTGCGAAATGGTGTAACTAAAGAAGAAATAAGAGCAGTGATTATGCATGCCAGCGTTTATTGTGGATTTCCTGCCGCGATTGAAGCGATGAGAGCGGCCAGAGAAATTATTGATACTTGGGAAGGGTAAGTCAGGGCTATTTTTTGTAAAAGCTTAAAAAGGAAAAAAGCATTTTAAAAATTAAAGCCCTAGGACTAAATCTCTGTTTTTAATAGATAATCCGTATTTTATTTAGCTGGCGACTAGGAGAGTACTGACCACATCCATGTGGAAAAGCTACTCTACTTTTTATTAGTTATACGAATTGAAGCTTTAACAATGTTTACTGCTTCTTTGGTTCTGCCATTGCGGCTACCCAAAGCTTCAATTTTACTTAAACTGTCATCTAAATCGGTGACCACTTTACCAAAAACAGTGTGTTTACCGTCTAAAAAAGGTGTAGGGATAAACGTTAAGAAAAATTGACTGCCATCAGTACCGGGACCTGAATTCGCCATACTTAAGGTGCCAGCTTCGCTATGACCAATTTCACCATCAAATTCGCCATCATATTTATAACCAGGATTACCTGCACCAGTGCCTGTCGGATCACCCCCTTGTGCCATAAAGCCTGGAATAACACGGTGGAAAGTTAAATCATCATAGAAACCCAGTTCCGTTAAATAAATCGTACTAGACACATGCATAGGTGCTGAATCAGCGAGTAGCTTAATGGTGATATTGCCTTGGTTTGTTTGCAGTTCCCAAAAATAATCTTTATCAGGTGAAAAAGTAAGTAATGGCGGTTTCGTTAACTTAGTTTTCCATGCGGAATCAGTTTTATCTATTGTTTGCTTAGTGATGAACTTATTGGCTTTTTTAACGGCATCATCACCACAGCAAGCTGTTAAGGTGATTGTTAAAAAAAGGCTAGCGATGATCTTTTTCATAGTATTCATATAAAATATCTTATGGTTTTAGTTCAATTTTTGAAAGTATTATAGCTTTTCGAGGTGTAATGAATGTTATCAGCTCTTATCGCTGAAATCTCAAGTATTAGAGAACAGATTTGAGTCGTGAATATGAAAAGTCACTTATACAGCATGAGATCAGTACACCGCTTATTATGCTGTAAACAGAAGTGGCATAATAAGCGTAACAGCTCGAAGAAACTGTCAGATAAGTTAGTAAAAATTACTTATTTTTAACGGGGCGACTTTTATAAAGCACTAAAGCCGTGATTAAAAAGGCTAAGAAAAATAAACCTAATGTCGCACTTGTTTGATCTGACAATACGTCATCAGGATTTAGAAGCATTCGACCTTTACTTTCTATTTTATAGACTTGGTGGAACTTGCCATTGACTTGCACTGATTGTAGGGTTATTTCTTTACCTAACAGTACAGGTGATTTTTTTTCATCACAATATTCGGTCCTAAACTTAACTGATAAATTATAAGTAAGATCAGAATCAGTAAGGCTTAAAGATGCGGCACCTTTTGGCGGACAATGTAATTGAAATATTGTGCCGGTAATGGTTTGAATATCTGTTAGTTCAGCATACGACTTTGAGTGCTGAGAACTTTTTATCCCGAGAAATAAAAAAAAGGCGGCTAGCGCTAACAATAAAATTCTTGCTGTTTTATTCATAAAACTCACACAAATTTGTCTTAGTTGTAAGACAAAATAATTTACTAAAATGGTGTGATGAAGTTGAACACAGCCATAGTTTATATGTCTTGATTTATATCAGTAATAGATTCGTTTTATATGATTCAACTGATATGTCTTCTTTTTAACACAAAGACTCCCATTGAAAAGGGGAGCAATCGTTACTCATTATTCCTTGCTGATATCTACTTTCAACTGCTTAAAATAATTTATATTTTCTGGTTGAATCAACTCTTGATTGAGTTTTTTTAATAGGTTTGTATTCTCTGTTGATGGGCTCAATGCTAAATAAAAGTCATTCTCTACTAAACAACCAGCTTGTTTCAATGCATTAGCATCAATGTGGTGGTTAGCTATTTTATAATCCACGACGAGTTTATCTGTCACTATTACGTCAACTCGTCCTTTAATAAGTAAAGATATAAGCCTATCAGTAACGTTCGACCCAGAGATTGACGTAATGGATTTACTTTTTTAATATATACCCGTAATCATTCAAAATGCTCGATTCAGAGTGCTTGAGCAATTTCAGTTTGAGGCGCGTTAATTAAATCAGGGTTATTCCCTATTTCTTTGGCGCAACAATAAAATGATATTGCTCAAGCGCTTCTTTGATGGGTTTAAAATCACTTTATACGGCGTTAAATAATCAAAGCATAGAATGACTATGCTTAAATTATTTGCCTTGCCTAAAGTGGTTTTAACTCCCACTGAAACATGCATTTTGAATGGTCACGGGTATAAGAATCAAGTGGCTCTCCATAGCCATAATCTTGAGCTACGGCTAACAAGTTATTCCCAAAATCTATCGATTTATCAAACCGTAAATTACTTGAGTTTACGGTGTAAAAACACATTTGATAGCTGCCTATAGGAGAATCACTAAAAAGCAAATCAGGCGCTTCAGCAGGCGTAGCCGTTAGTAAACCGTCAACTTCTTTTGATTGAACCAAGCGAAGAGCACGAGACCAAGGTTAGGAGACAACAGAGAGATTTATGTTATGTGAAGAGAGAATTTTTCTTATATATAAACCTACAATACCAAATTCTTTGCGCTCATCAAAACAGGTATAAGGGCACCATCTCGTTGTTGCTAAGGTTAACTCTTTTGAAGCATGTAGACTCTTTTCAGCCACGGCATAACCATTCAAAAGGCATAAAATTAATAAAGTAAAAATGTTTTTTACCGGCTTAATTACCCCCTTTCGTAAATAGATAAATCACCTGAAAATAAATGAATGATATGGAGCTTAATAGCTTTAAATATAACATTAACAGCTATTTAACATGTACTTAAAAAACACCATCGTCAACCAATAGTGCTAAATTTTTCTTCTCATACTGGTGCAGCTACTAATAAAAGAGTTTAACTCTAAAATAGTCCATTACTCTACGGCATATAGCACCAAATTTTAGTTAAATTAGTTATTGCTGTACTTTTAAAGCTTAGCTACCTAATGAATATAGTTAGTGCACGAACTTATAATTGTGTGGGTACTTTTTTTATAATTATCGAATTTTGCTCAACTAGTCTCAATTATCGCTAAATAACTATGATTAATCTTAACCTTGCAAAGGTTTGTATGAATTTAATACGAAGTAGATGAACGCTTGATCATTTCTGTTCAAACTATTACAATTATAATTAATTGAACGTTCAATTAAAAAATAATCAGAGAAGCCTGTGCCGAAAGTTGGAATGAAACCCGTCCGTAAACAACAGTTAATCAATGCTACTTTAGAATCCGTAGCGCAATATGGTTTACAAAATACTACGATTATTACCATTAGCAGGATCGCCGGCTTATCCTCAGGGATCATTAGCCATTATTTTGGTGGTAAGCAGGAATTGGTTGAAGCAACGGTTAAACATCTGCTTGATCAATTAAAATCTGCACTGCTTGAGCGTATTAATCAGCAAGACCTCAGCGCGACAGAGCGCCTTCAAATGATCATTGAGGCAAACTTTACTCAATTACAACGTTCAGCGCCGGCAACAAAAACCTGGCTTAGCTTTTGGGCTCAATCAATGCATCAACCTGGATTGGCTCGCCTGCAACATATCAACAGTAAGCGCTTATACAGCAACCTACTTTTTTCTTTCCGTCAGTTATTCAGTGATGACCAAGCCGTTATAGCTTCTAAACAGACTGCTGCGATGATTGATGGTTTTTGGTTGCGAAGTGCTTTGAGTCCTAGGCCTGAAGAAGAATTTAAGCAGGCCGAACAATTATGTAAAAAATTTATAGACGATCTGCTTAAGCAGTACGGAGATGTCAATTGTCGTTAGTACGTTATAAAAATTTTGTCGATGGTGCCTACATGGCAAACGACAGTGGTGAAACATTCGATGTGATTAACCCAGCAACGGGTAAAGTAATCTATCAAGTTGAAGTCGCCGATGAAAAAGTTAAGCAAGCAGCGATAGCCAGTGCTCAGCGTGGTTTTTCTGCGTGGTCAGCAATGAGCGCTATAGCGCGCAGTCGAATATTACTTAAAGCAGTAGGTTTGTTGCGTGAGCGTAATGATGAGCTAGCAGAAATTGAAGTACTGGATACCGGTAAACCATGGCAAGAAGCCTCAGTAGTTGATGTTGAATCTGGTGCTGATTCTATTGAATTCTTTGCAGGTTTAGCACCTGGAATTGAAGGTAATCAACAACAAGTTGATGGCGACTTTTATTACACACGTCGTGAAGCATTAGGTGTTTGCGCAGGCATCGGTGCATGGAATTACCCACTACAGATAGCTTGTTGGAAAGCAGCTCCTGCACTAGCGTGTGGTAATTCAATGATTTTCAAACCTTCAGAAGAAACACCATTAGGTGCATTAAAGCTGGCTGAAATTTTCACAGAAGCTGGTATTCCTGATGGCGTATTTAATGTTGTTCAAGGTGCTGGCGAAGTGGGATCTTGGTTAAGCCATCACCCAGATATTGCGAAAGTTTCTTTTACTGGTGAAGTGGGTACAGGTAAGAAAGTAATGGCGGGTGCTGCGACTACGCTTAAAGACGTCACTATGGAGCTTGGTGGAAAATCTCCGCTAATCATTTTTGACGATGCTGACATCGACAATGCCGTTTCTGCTGCCATGTTAGGTAATTTCTATACCCAAGGTGAAGTTTGCACCAATGGCACGCGAGTATTCGTTCAAGAAGCAGCATACCCAAAATTTATTGAGAAGTTACTTCAACGTACTCGTCAAAACATTATCGTTGGTGATCCTATGGATCCTGAGACTAATTTTGGTGCTCTTATCTCGAAGAAGCACTTCAACTTAGTCATGGATTACATCAAGGTAGGTATTAAAGAGGGCGCGACACTGCTTCATGGCGGCAAGTCCTTGCAACCTAAAAATGCTCCGGATGGCTATTTTGTAGCACCTACTATTTTTACCGATTGCTCTGATGAAATGACTATTTGTCGTGAAGAGATTTTTGGACCTGTAATGTCGGTAATGATATTTATTGATGAAGATGAAGTGATTGCTAGAGCTAATGCTACTGAATATGGTTTAGCTGCGGCAGTCTTCACCCAAGATATTAACTGTGCTCATCGGGTTATCCATAAGATGGAAGCTGGCATTTGTTGGATCAATAGTTTCGGCGCATCACCAGCGCAAATGCCTGTTGGCGGTTATAAACAATCAGGTATTGGACGTGAAAATGGTCTTGTTACACTAAACCATTACACCCAAATAAAATCGGTATACGTTGGACTACAGCCACTTGAAAGTCCTTTTTAAAAGAGACTCACTCAGTTCGTGATACACACGTAATTGTTTCGAAATCTGCATTGTTAGCGAGAAAATTAGCAATGCAAATATCTGATAAGTGGTAACAAATAGTAAATAAGTAGCAAATAAGAGCTTTACATGAAAAACGAAAAATTTGATTACATTATTGTTGGTGCCGGCTCTGCAGGCTGCGTACTGGCGAACCGCCTGAGTGAAGACAGTAATAATCGCGTATTGTTACTTGAAACCGGTGGCAGTGATAAAAGCATTTTTATTCAAATGCCAACAGCATTGTCTATTCCGATGAATACCAAGAAATACGCTTGGCAGTTTGAAACTCAACCAGAACCTTTTCTCGATGATCGCCGTATGCATTGTCCTCGCGGTAAAGTATTAGGTGGCTCCTCATCAATTAACGGCATGGTTTATGTTCGCGGACATGCTAGAGATTTTGATGAATGGCAGCAAAGTGGTGCCCAAAACTGGGATTACGCTCATTGTTTGCCATATTTTAAAAAAGCGGAAACCTGGGCTTTTGACGGTAACGAATACCGTGGTAAAAGCGGGCCATTAGGCGTTAATAACGGTAATGAGATGAAAAATCCGTTATATCAAGCGTTTGTTGATGCAGGTGTTGAAGCCGGTTATTTTGCAACTGACGATTATAATGCTGCGGCACAAGAAGGTTTTGGCCCCATGCACATGACCGTTAAAGATGGTGTGCGTTGCTCTACGGCTAATGCATATTTACGCCCAGCAATGGGTCGAAGCAATCTAACGGTAGTAACTCATGCGTTAGTTCATAAAGTTTTGTTAGAAGGTAAAAAAACAGTTGGCGTACGTTATGAACGTAAAGGAAAAATTGTCGACGTCAATGTTGAGAAAGAAGTGATTTTATCTGCTGGTCCTGTTGGCTCTCCACATCTTTTACAGCTTTCAGGCATAGGTCCTAAAAAAGTATTAGAAGAAGCAGGTATTGATGTACAGCATGATTTACCTGGCGTAGGTCAAAATTTACAAGATCACTTAGAATTTTACTTCCAATTTAAATGTAAAAAACCAATATCACTCAATGGTCAATTAGGGTTATGGAACAAGTTTTTAATTGGCAGTCGTTGGTTCTTCACTAAAAAAGGACTCGGCGCTACCAACCACTTTGAGTCTTGTGGTTTTATTCGCTCTAAAGCTAATGTTGAATGGCCTGATTTACAATACCATTTTTTACCTGCAGCAATGCGTTACGATGGTAAAGAAGCTTTTGCGGGTCACGGTTTTCAAGTTCATATTGGTCATAATAAACCTAAAAGTCGCGGTGCTGTTAAAGCCGTATCAAACGATCCTAAAGCACATCCACAAATACAGTTTAATTACCTTCAACACGAAGAAGACCGTGAAGGTTTCCGTGCCTGTGTGCGTTTAACTCGAGAAATCATCAACCAAAGTGCACTTGATGAGTATCGTGGTGAAGAAATTCAGCCAGGTCTTGGTGTGCAAAGTGATGAAGAAATTGATGCCTTTGTTCGTCAATTCGTTGAAAGTGCTTACCATCCTTCTTGCTCATGCAAAATGGGTACAGATGAGTTAGCCGTTGTAGACCCCGAAACTCGCGTGCATGGTATCGAAGGATTACGCGTTGTTGACTCGTCTATTTTCCCGACAATTCCTAACGGTAATCTCAATGCACCAACCATAATGGTTGCAGAACGTGCTGCTGATCTTATTCGAGGTCGTGAAACACTAGCGCCATCTCAGGCGGCAGTAAAGATTGCGCCAAATTGGCAGCAACAACAACGAGCTAATGAGCCAAAAAGAAAAATAAACTAAAAAGTTTAATCGTGAGTGCTCCTTCAGGCATTAATTATCGCCGTCAAGATACTAATCATGGCGGCGACAATTGACATTTGAAACCTAGGTAAGACTTAGTGAATAACTCTATTCGCTTAGCTTTACGTGGGCGATACCGAGTGCTCTAACTATAAAAAGAAGAGGAGTAATACTTGTTTACATTTATTAAAACCATTATGGGGAGGTTATTATGACCGCTTGGTTATCTGCTGGGATTTTATTTACCTTTGCTGCCATTGCCTTTGTGTTATATCGCTGGGGAAACATTCGTTGTGTTGGTGTGACACCCGTTAAAACATTTACCTTTATCGCTATATTGTTCACATCAGGTCTTGATGTTGGACTGATTATGTTCCCGTTAACGGAATTTGCTGGTTATGCCGATTTAGTGGCAAGTCCTGAATATAGCTTCACAAACGCTTTGTCTATTGAGTTCGGCTTTTGGGCTTTTCTTATCTGGGGCTTTTACTTTCTAACTTGTTTTTACTTCTGTGTCATTGAACCACGAGTACAATTTTTTCAATTGCCAGCGATTAAGTTGATTAACAATGTTGTCATCATAGGGACTTGTGCCTTTACCGCGTATTTATTATTAACCAACTTGCCGTGGTATGTTCCTGAGCTTGGTGACGGTGAATCAATTATTGGTAGTTTCTATCTGATTGTTTTCTTAGTTATTGCAGCAGCTGTCTACTCTAGTACTAGCATACGTTATGTACGCTTGTTAAGCCTCGCGACTACTTGGTTATTTATTGGTTTGATTGCTTTGATGTGGGGCGGTGCTTTTCTTTCAGAAGGATCAAGTGTCGGTGAGTTTGCCAGTACTATTGCCTTACTTGGCGGCTACTTTGGCAATATTCACGAATTCGTTCTGCCATTAAATGATTATCATGAATTTTACCTTTACTGGTGGTTTGCATGGAGCATTATGATTGGTCAGTTTACTGCCCGTTTTGTTGGTGGTTTACGTACTTATCAAGTGTTGGGCGCTATGTTGATATTCCCATCTATTCCAATCGCGATATGGTTCACAGTACTGTATTACTACAGTGCTAACGGTCTTGAAACCGCTGGTTTCTATAACATAATGATGGCGATTGTCGGGGTTACTTTTGTGATCAACTCACTCGATTCATTGATTCGTTTATATACCGACAATTTGAACTTGAGTGTCGACCGAGTAGGTAAAGTTAAATACTTTTTAGGTAATTTAATTGCGCTGAGCTTACTTACGTTGTTATTCAAATTGGATTTCTTACAAATCCAATGGGTTGGTGCTGTAGTTATTGGACTGTTTTTCACTTGTTTTGGTTATATCTTATTGACCAAATTCAAAGTGGTCAGCGAAATAGAGTGTTCACCGAAAGAAAATAAAATCGATTTTAATAAAATTGAACTAATAAATTAATTTCATAAATAAAAAATATAATGAGAACAATAATAATGAATAAAACTTTAATTGTAGCGGCTACCTCAGGTTTACTTACACTTTCTACTGCTGCTTTAGCTGATTTTTCTGCAACGGTTAACCTAGCCTCTGACTATACATTTAATGGTGTTAGTCAAACGAGTAACGATCCTGCGCTTCAAGGAAGCTTGGATTATGCTGCGGATAGTGGATTTTATGCGGGAACTTGGGCGTCTAACGTTGATTTTGGTTCAGGTGAAGACACTAATGTTGAGTGGGATGCTTACGTAGGACAATATTTTCAGTTAAATGAAAAGTTTGGTCTAGATACAGGTATTGCGTATTACACTTATCATGGTGATTCTGCGTCTGATACTTACAACTACCCTGAAGCTTATGCCAAATTTGGTTACAGCTCTTCTATGGGTGATAGTGAAGTTAATTTCTGGTACAGCTGGGATTATTTCGGACTAGACGTAAGTCACTATATCGCTATGGTTGCTCATACAGTAGAAGTAGCTCCTGGACATAGTATTAAAGTAAGTTTTGACCGTTCAACATCTGCTGATGAAGCTATTTGGGCTTGGGATGGCACAGATGCTTACAATCATTACCGTGTTGAGTACATGACAAACTGGAAAGGTTTTGATTTTGATCTTGCTTTTGAAAACACCAATATGGATATTGATACGGCTGATGCTCGTGTAGTGCTTTCGGTTTCTCGTACATTTAGTTTATAATCTACTTTATGATTATATAACCCCTGAGTTTTCAGGGGTTAACTGAGTAGAACATTATGGAAAAATACGATCAGCTTTTAATTTCTTTGCGTCAAGTGATCCGAGCTATTGGAATACACTCTAAACAGCTCAATAAAGAATCAGGCTTAACTGGCCCTCAACTTATGGTCATGACCAAGATTGCTCAGTTAGATGCACCAATGGCAAAACAAGTTGCTAAAGAGATTAACCTGAGTCCGGCAACGGTAACCAGTATTATTGACCGTTTGGAAGCCAAAGAATTGGTTATGCGAAAACGTAGTCAGTTAGACAAACGAAAAGTTGAGCTATACCTTTCTTCTACTGGTGAAGCCTTGTTGCAAGGAGCACCAAAACCGCTGCAAGAGCATTTTATCAAGCGTTATCAAGCATTAGAGTCTTGGGAACAAAGTCAACTGTTATCCTCTGTTGAACGCATTGCTTCTATGATGGATGCCGAAGAACTCGATGCTGCGCCAGTACTGGTAGTTGGACAAATTCAAGAAGGGCAGTAATATCCTTTTATTATTACCTTCAAAAGTTGATTACTCTAGTTCACCGACGGTGAACTTTTGTGCTAATTCAGACACCATTGATTGTTATTAGTCATTATACCAAGTCCATTAAGTTATTTCCCACTCAGCGAGAATTAAAAGGCTTAAAGGCAA
>CAJXRC010000022.1 GCA_913058405.1 uncultured Colwellia sp.
GATCTACACTATCCTCTTCGTCGGCAGCGTCAGATGTGTATAAGAGACAGGCCTGGATCTTCAGCCCATGCATCTCCCGATTGAGCAAAAGCACGTGTTCTGGTGTTGCCACCGCAAATATTTAAATAATTACATTCGCCGCAACGGCCTTTCACTGGACGCGGACTTTCTCTAAAACCAAGCATTAATGGGTCTTGAGTGTTTTTCCACACGTCAGAGAATTTTTCAGTTTTTACATTACCAATAGGGTGATTCCACCAATAAGTATCAGGGTGAATGGTACCTGTGTTATCAATATTCGCGACATTAACACCACTAGCATTACCGCCCCAATTGATTAAGCGTTGTTCTAAATTGGCAATACATTCAGGGTGGCTATCGCCAAACTGTTTGGTAGCCCATTTTAATAAGAACGGGCCATCAGCATCGTTATTCCCGGTAACAAAGTCAGTTTCTATACCTTGGCTTATATGTGACCATGCGCGTTCAAATAATAATTCCATGGCATCTTTGGTCATTTTGAACATGGCATCATTTTCAGCGCTACGCTTTCCGCGACCTGAATAATTTAAGTGAGATAAATAGAATTTATCGACCTTATTTTCTTCCATTAAATCGAGCATGGCGGGTAAGTCTTTGTTGTTGTCTTTGGTTAAACAAAGACGCATGCCAATTTTTATTCCTGCCTCTTTACATAACTTAATGGCGTGCATAGAGGTTTTAAAGCTGCCTTTTTGACGGCGAAATTCATCGTGGAATTCTTCTAAACCATCAATACTGATACCAACATATTGATAATCAGACGCTTTGATTTGGGCTATATTGGACTCATCTATTAACGTGCCATTCGTTGATAAGGCAACGTAAAAGCCTTTTTCTTTCGCATAAGCAGTAATTTCATAGATGTCAGGACGCATGAGGGGTTCACCACCTGAAAGAATTAATACCGGTACGTGAGCAACTTTTAAATCATCAATAGTTGCTTTAACTTGTTCAGTTGATAACTCGTCTTTAAAATCTATATCTAAAGAGGTGGCATAACAATGTTTACAGCGTAAGTTACAACGGCGAATGAGGTTCCAGATAACCACAGGACCAGGCATCCTTCTAGCTGCTTTTACCGGCTTAAATTCAGCCATGTCATCATGAAGTGTTTTTAATAACTGTGAAATTCTAAACATAATATGTCCATACCTTGCCCTAGGGCGTTGCTCTCGGTTTGATTAATTTACTTTTTTAATCGCAAACCTGTTTTTTTCAGTATTGCTGTGCTGGTTAACATATCATTACTTTTGGTAATAATGTCTTGACTTGAATCATGGTTGCGGGTGACCAAGACTTCTTTTAACAATTCTTTGATCTGGCCCCGATACTTGGCGATTGACTCTTCTGTTTTTCCATGCACCATGGCGAATAAATTGTAATTCCACTCAGGCAAAAAGCGCGGTCTTAAATAACAATGACTAACAAAAGGTAATCGGCCAACAGCATCACCAAACTTCTCAGCTTGTTCATCATCAATATCCCATACCGTCATACCGTTAAATTGATAACCTAATTTGTAGTGATTTGGCACAGCAGCAATACGTCTGATAACGCCACGTTCTTGCATGCTTTTTGTTAGGGAGAGTACTTGCTCAACACTAATATTCATTTGCTCTGCAATGGCGTGGTAAGGCTCTTGGATAATAGGCAAGCCGTTTTGGGTTAATAAAATGTATTGTCTTTCTTGATCAGTAAGCTTTTCTTGTTCTTGAGTGATTGTGGACATAATGTAAACTCTTGTGTATGTGGCGTTTTAATTTGATGATTAACAAGCTGTTGGTGTAAATTTTAGATACCTATTTTCTTCAACAAATAGCTTGGTTAAACTGGCAGATATAAGCTCACATAGAACTCTTTCAATTTCGGCACGTTCAGTACTTTTAAACCTGTTTTTCTTTCAATGGCTTGCGCGACTTTTTCAATCTCTTCAGCCGATTCAGTGGCGATAACGAACCACATATTAAAGTCATGATCTCGGCGGTAGTTATGAGCAATTTGCTCAAAGCTATTGACTTGTTCGGTGACAAAGTCAAAGTCTGCTTCAGGTACGGCTAAAGCGGCTAAGGTAAAGGCACCGCCTAAGCTCGCTGCATCAAACATAGGACCAAAGCGTGTCAGTACTTTTTCACTACGTAATTTAGTTAAACATTCAATTACGGCTTGTTCAGTACTTGATATCTCTTCGGCAATTTGCGCAAAAGGGCGTTCACAAACGGGCAGGCCATGTTGCAATAAGTTGATTAATTGCTTCTCTAGTGCCGACAGTTCAACTGTTTGGCATTTTCGGCTTTTGCTCATATTTTTTGTTGTCGATGGACTGCTGCTATTATCCATGGGCTTGTCCTTGTTTTTTTATGTCGTTGCTGTTATCTGTTTTACCGACATTAATTTTGCTAGTTTTTGTTCGACAGTAACGCGCACCATGCTGTTTATAAGCTTTAAAGCTAAACAGCACATCTTTTTCGATTGATTCAAGGCCAAGCTGTTCGGTAATTTGACTTATTTGCTGTAAAACTAAACTTCTATCCGTACCATGGATCATGCAAAATAAATTGTACGGCCAATCAGGTAAGCGTCGAGGACGTTGGTAACACAGTGAAACTGGAGCACACTTTGCTAATTTCTGAGCAACACTGTCCATATCGTCATTTGGGATATTCCAAACAACCATAGCATTGGCGTCATAACCTAACTTTCTATGTTTAATGACTAAACCAAAGCGGCGGATCAAACCATCTTCTTGCCAATTTGCAATTTGCATCATCACTTGTTGTTCGCTCAGTGCAAGCTGCTCAGCAATGACTTGATAAGGAGATAAGTGCGTTGGGAGGCCTTTTTCAATGGCGCCACGTAAGGTAACTTTTTCAGAATCGCTTAAGCTAATTTCATCATTTTGGCTCTCAGTCAAAGTACTTGACTGGTTCAGATGCTTATTCTCTGGACTGTAAAAAGGGCTTTCTACACCGGTAACGTTAATGCTGAATGCTAAATCAATGTGATATGAAGCTTCCATCGGTAAGACTAAAACAGGTAATCCAGTCAGTAATTCAATATTCACTATGGTACTTTTTAGAGCTACCATATCGCTAGCCGTGACCACAAACCAAAGATTATAAGTATGCTCTCTGCCGTAGTTATGATTCACTTGATCAAATTGATTAACAATACCGGCGACTTTATCTAAGTCTTTTGCTGGCACAGCAAGGGCTGCTAATGTGCTTGCTCCTGCTTTTTTGTGATCAAACACGGGTCCAACACGCGATAGTACTTGCTGATTGTCAAGATCATCAATCGCTGCAAACACTTCTTGCTCATTAGTGACGACATTGACGCGAGCTAGTTGTTCAGCAATCGTTTTATAAGGCTTACTGGTAAGTGGAAAACCCTTTTGGCTATTATTGATAATATCTTGCTGTAGTTGTGAAATAATAGCGGTGTCTTTAGTCATGTTTTTAGTCATAGTTACAAGCCTATTTGGTGTGCGCGATTATTTGGAGTGATGAAGAAAATATCACTTGGTATTTTTATTAACTTGAGTGGCTGTATGTTAAGCAGCTGCATTTTAAAAGCTCTCATTATTACAGGCCTATTTGGTGTGCGCGATTGGTGAAGAAAATACCACTCGGACTTGATGATTTAAGTGTTTTTTGTAATGTTTGTGTTTCGGTATCGTATATCTGAATTTCATTGCTATCACGTACTGACATCCAAACATGCTCGCCACGCGGCGTGAACTCCATATGTAAAACAGCAGGGCCAGGTGTTAAGGTTTTTACTAACTCAAACGTCTCGGTATTAAATACTTGAATTGTATTGTTGTCAGGGTGAGCAAAATTAACCCATATTTGTCTGTTATCAGGCTGCGCCATAACAAATATCGGTTGGCTGTGTGCAGGAATGGCAGTTACTTGTTCCCATGTTTTAGTGCTAACTACTAACACTTCATGTTGACCAACTGCGGGCATAAAAGCGTAGTCGCCGGCAATTGCCCAGCCTTCTAAATGTGGCATTTTATAAACGGGTAATTTCTGCTGACCTTTACCGTAATTAGGTAGAATGCGTTTAACACCTTTCTCTATGTGCCATAAGTCAACGAGTGCCATGCCATCTTCACCAAATAAACCCGCTATGTAATAGCGACCATCAGGGCTAATTAAGGCATCATAAGGGAATAAGCCAATATCAGTAAATTTGGTTAATTTTGGTGCTTTGTTTTGCTCAATTTTGGAGAAATCGGCAATCCAAATTTCATGGCTATCAAATAAGCTAAAAACAAACTTGTTGTTTGGCGCATCAACTAAACCGACTACTTTAGAGCGAACCGGACTGCCATCTTTATTTTTTGATTTAGTCGTTAGAACAGAGCTTTCAATTGTAGCGACGAGTTCAAGAGTTTCACTGTTAAAAACTTTTACGCCGCCAGGGGTGTAGTTTGATACGGCAACTAACTTTCCGTCCTGGCTAATAGCACCACCAATACTGTTGCCTGACTGTAAAACGCGTTTAGCAATTTTATCTTTAAGGATGTCTATTTTAGTTAATCCGCCGTCACGTCCAAAAACATAGGCGTAGCGTTGATCACGTGAATAAACAATGGACGCGTGAGATAAATCACCTAAACCATCTATTTCGGCTAATACTTCTTGATGAGTATGATTAACAATTTGCACTTGACCGGTTGCGCGTTCGATAACAACACCCATATCTCCTGTGGCGCGAATTGGTGCTTGGCTTACTTCATATGATGTGTGACTTGTGCAAGCGGCGATCACGCTAGATAGAATTGCCACGCTTGCTAGTTTTAATAAGGGTGTGTTCATCAGTTATCCTTTCATGGTGCAATATTATTGCTAATAGTCTTTGCTGTTATGTTTGGTAAATATTAAGTTCTAGTATTGGTTCTTCGATTTACTGGTCTGCTACTTTTCCCGCTTTTAATTGCTGGGAAATCCACAACGCTTCTTGTTCGGTTAATAACGGTTTCCATGGCGGCATAGCCGTACCCGTTCGGCCATATAAGATCGTGTGTTGTAAAAACAGTACTGACTTTCCTTCAAGGTTTTTAGGTAGCAAAGCGGGTCCTAAACCACCTTTTAAGGTCATGCCATGACAAGAACCACAATCTTGTTTAACAATATGGTTAAGTTGATCCTTACGCGCTTGCGATAACGATTTATCACTGGTTATGTCATTTGCTGAGACAGCTGTTGTAACAAAGGTAAGGCTTAATAAATGAGTAGCGATCGCTAAGCCGCTTAAGGTCATTTTTATAGGACTCATTTTATTTCCACTATGCTTTTTAAGTTGGCTTAACCTTATAACGCTTAGGGGATTAGTTTTTTGTCAAAGATCATACTTTGATGAGGAAGAGCGGGGCTTTTTTGATTTAAATCATTTTATTCGAATTTAGACCAATTTTAGCTTGGTTCCACTTAATTCAAGGGATTTTTTATTTATCAAAAAAAAGAGCTTCTGGAAAGCTCTTTTTTGTGTTCGTCTGTGAAGAATATGTGATTAAGTGTTAATAGATGCCTTTATTATGTAAGTGCTCAGAATACTGTTTATCGGTACCATTGATATGATTTATTAACCAATCAGTTAAGAAACTAGCAATTTCTTCAAGCGCATCATGGCCTTTGTCATTGTATAGCTGTACAAATTTTTCAACTTGCTCAATCATCACTTTATGTTGCGCTTTGTGAGCAACTAAATCAGGGTAATCATTATCTTCCATCATCTTTTCTTCACGTTCAAAGTGATACTTGGTATAGCTAATCAATTCGTTCAATGCTTCCTTTTCAAAAGATTCACTCATTGCGTAGTCATATGCAATGCTGAAATTATTTAATAAGCTGATTAGCTTTTTATGATCATCATCTATGTGGGCAATACCAACACTGTACTCTTCACGCCATTGTACTTGCTTTGGGTTAGATTTTTTCTTGTAAAGAACAGGAATGAGCAATAACACTGCAATGAGGATCCAAGAAATGGGGTTCGCCATACTTGATAAGAAACCCAAAAAGATGGCAACAATAATTAAGCCGATGATAGCCGCATAAATAAATGACTTAGTGCGATTCTCCATGAAAATACCCCTAAAAAAAATATGGTTAAATGATTAATAACGTTGGCTGAATAGTAGCGCTTAATGCTGATGAACAAATAGTTTTTTTATAATTCAATGCGCAATTTATTGACCTTGATCAACTTGTGTATTCTTTAAAAGTTATTTTTTTTTAAACTTGATCTGAATCACATTTTTAAAAGTGGATATAGCTGATAGTGCTGATAGTAATATTTCGTTACATAAATGACGCATCAACTTTTTACGCCTTAATGCGTAAAAAATATTTCCTGAAGATGCCTTTTTTATCAGGATTTCAGTCGATTGGCTCTAAATAGCTCCGATCTACTAAATGAAAACGACTAAAAAGTTAACCAAAGGTAAAGCATCATTATTTAACATGTTTAACGCCTTTAATAATAAAGAATTTTTAAAATCTGGAGAGTACCCAATGAAAACAGTAAAATATGGTCTTTCAGCACTTGGACTTGCAATAGGCATGGCTGCTACTGGTGTTAGTATGTCAGTGTCAGCTGCAGAACCAACTTTGGCTGAAGCTGATTATGAAAAAGCAAAATTACAATACTTCCAACGTTGTGCTGGTTGTCATGGTACTTTGCGTAAAGGCGCTACAGGTAAAAACCTAGAGCCAAAAAGCACAATGAAAAAAGGCCAAAAGCGTCTAGAGAAAATTATCGCTTTAGGTACTGAAGGCGGCATGAACAATTTTGATGATTTGTTCACCAAGAAAGAAATTGCCAACATGGCAACGTTCATTCAAATGGAACCACCTGTGCCACCAGAAATGTCTTTAGAGCAAATGCGTTCACATACTAAAGAATACGTTGCGCCGAAAGATTACCCAACTAAACCAATGCACGGTTTAAACTGGAAAAACTTCTTTGTTGTTATCGAACGTGACGCAGGTACTGCGGCAATTATTGATGGCGATACTAAGAAAGTTATCACTCATATCGATACAGGTTACGCAGTACATGTAATCAAAGGTACTGAGCATCATAAAGTAGACCACGCGAAAGATGTTGGTCGTTTCTGGTACACCATTGGTCGTGACGGTAAAGTAAACAAAATCGATTTATGGCAAACACCTGACAAAATGTTAGTTGCTGAAACTAAAATGGCTTATGACGCTCGTGATATCGCTGTTTCTGGTGACGGGAAATACGTAATCGCTGGTGGTTACTGGCCTGCGCATTTTGTTATCATGGATGCTGTAACGTTAAATCCTCTTAAAGTTGTATCAACTCGTGGTTACAATACTAAAGGTGAATTCATCAATGAAGCACGTGTAGCTGCTATTTACACTTCGCCGCTAACGTCTTCATTTATCGTTGCTGTTAAAGAAACTGGTCAAATGTTACAAGTTGATTATACCGACTTAGAGAACTTAACCATTACTTCAATTGCTTCTTCTGAGTTTTTACATGATGGTTTCTTTGACCCTTCAGGTCGTTACTTCCAAATTGCAGCAAATGCTTCAAACCAAATGGTTGTTGTTGATACTGTAGAGCGTAAGTTAGAAGCGATTATCGACGTTGAAAGCCTTCCACATCCTGGTCCAGGCGCAAACTGGATTGATAAAAAATGTGGCCCTGTTGGCGGTACAACTCATTTAGGTATGGGACTTGTTTCTGTATGGGGTAACGATCCAATCGGTCACCCTGCACAAGCGTGGAAACTTTGTTATGAAGTTGAAACAGATGGAGCTGGTGCATTTATCCGTACTCACGAAACTTCACAATACGTTTGGGCTGATCAACTTAAGCACCCAGAACCAGAAGTTCAACAGTCAGTGCAAGTATTTGATAAAGATACTCATGAAATTGTTAAAACTATCCGTGTAACCACTGAGCCAGGTAAAGCGGCTTTACATATGGAATTTAACAACGATGGCTCTGAAGTTTGGGTTTCAGTTTGGAACCGTAAAGATGCTAAAAACCCAACAGGTGAAATTGTTGTTTATGATGCAAAAACTCTTAAAGAGATATACCGCATTAAAGGCTTAACAACGCCGACTGGTAAGTTTAACGTTCATAACCGTATGAACCATAAGACTTAAGTAATTACCTTACCTTTATAGGTAGCGTTACTAAATATGAATAGGGCATGGCTGATGCCATGCCCTTTTTATTTTCATTTAACTTGTTCTTCAAATCATTGTTGATAAGTAAGTATATAAGTGAAAATAAAAAGGGTTGTAATAGTTAACTTAGAAATTATTACTACGCCTTATAAGCATTGTGACTTCCTCGTTTAGCTAAATCAGGAAAGCAATGGATAATAATTTCCCTCAACTTTATTGTTAATGGGAAGAGAGCTGAACTTATTAAGAGTCAATTCAAGAGTCAATTATGGCAAATAACACCTTCTTAAAACCAAGTTTTTGGTCACGTCGATTAATACTCGGCACTACTGTCTCAGGTGCTGTTATCTTCTTTATCGTAGGTATCGTCTTCTGGGGTGGTTTCAATACTGCCATGGAAGCAACGAACACCACCGAGTTTTGTATCGGTTGTCACGAAATGGAAGCCAACGTTTACCAAGAATACAAACCATCAATACATTTCTCTAATCGTACCGGCGTAAGAGCTGGCTGTCCTGACTGTCATGTTCCAAAGCCTTGGATACATAAAGTTGTTCGTAAAATTCAAGCGTCAAAAGAAGTTTTTTCTTGGTTAACAGGCAAACTTGATACCAAAGAAAAATTCAATGAGCACAGATTTGAATTAGCGCAAAGTGTTTGGCATGCAATGAAATCAACTGACTCAAGAGAGTGTCGTAACTGTCACAACTTTGAATCTATGAATCCTGAATTTCAAAAGCCACGTGCACGTAAGCAACATTTAAATGCATTTGAAACAGGGCAAACCTGTATCGATTGTCATAAAGGTATTGCGCATCATAACGTACGTGACAAACTTTCTGATGAAGAGTTAGAAAAGCTAGAAGCGCCAAATCCAGATTATATTCGTGAAGTACCACAAGCTTATCGTGAAGGTTTAGCTCGTGTAGAAGCAAAAGAAGCTGCAGCTGCTGCAAAAGTCAAAGAAGAAAAAATGGCTGAAAAAGCAAAAACTGAACAGAAAATAGCCTCTGCTGTTGAAGCCGCACTCGCAAGTGCAGGTTCTAGCAAAGCTATTGCAAGTACATCGTCTAAAGCTACAGCAAGTACAGCACCAGCGGCAAGTAATATTAATGTTGATTGGGGCAAAGCAAGCTCGAAAGATATTGGTGTTTTCTATCCAGGTACTGCGTCTATTGAATGGATTTTAGGTCGTAAGCATGGTGGTAAACGTGCCTTTACTAAAGGTGATCGTTGTATTGAATGTCACGGTGAAGAGATAGCTGATATCGGTAACAATATTGTTACCGGTGAAAGTGAGAAGAAACTTGAACCTAACGTTATCCCAGGTAAACGTGGTCATATCGATGTAACCATTGATTCAACGCACGATGCGGAAAATCTATATTTAAGATTTAGTTGGCCTGACGGTGAACATGCAGCGGTACCATTTGTTGATGGCGGTAAAATGGATCCAGAAAACCCAATGAAACTGGCCTTTATGCTGGCAACTGATGATGTCGAGTATGCAGACAGAGCAGGTTGTTGGGGCACGTGTCATGCCGATGCTAACTCTATGCCGTTTGGACCTGATGCTGATACCTTGAAAGGCAGTGATTTAGCTAAACGTCTTAAATTCGATACGGGTTCAGGTACAGGTGTTACTAAGTATCTTAAAGAATCACGTACTAAGTTAGAGCTTAAAGGTCGCGGTGGTAAATCACTTGGTGGTTGGGATAAGCTTAAAGATCAAAGTGATATTGATGCAGCACAAAAGTCTAATCAATTTATGGATGTTGTTCGCTATAAATCAGGCACCAAAGAAGTGGAAGATGGTCAGATTTTAGCAGAACGCGATATGCATAAAGGCGTTGGCGCAGCTGTTGAAGCTTCACTTAAAAATGGTACTTGGTCGGTAGTTGTTAAGCGTAAGCTTAAATCTGACAAAGCTGGCGACGTTAGTATTGAAGCAGGTAAGGTATATAACTTTGGCTTTGCAATACATGACGATTACTCAAGCGCACGTTATCACCATGTTTCATTTGGTTATAAACTAGCACTTGATAATGCTGAAGCTGAAGTGAATGTTACTAAGCAATAGTGAGTTATAGCTAAATATAAATAACTCAATTGTATAAAAGATTAAAGCCCGTGACTTAAGTTAAGTCACGGGCTTTTTTATATCCTTATCTTTATTAGCAATGACATCACTCTAGCAAGTGGTATAATTACTTTATTCCACTAGTTAACCCATACTCAGTTGGCACGTTAAGCCAACTAGGAAGCACAATGACCAATAAAGACATTTATAAGAATAACCCATTACACGGAACAAGCCTTGAAACTGTATTAACAACCCTAGTTGATCATTACGGTTTTGAGATTTTAGCGGCTTACATGAATTTAAATTGTTTCAAGCAGAATGCCAGCATTGAGTCGAGCTTAAAGTTTTTAAAGAAAACTTCTTGGGCGCAAGAAAAAGTTGAAGCATTTTATATGTATCAATATCACAGCTTACCTAAAGCAGACGATGCTAACTTTGAATTGCCACCGCGTGACCGTATTGTGCAATCAGGATTAGAGCAAAGACCGCCGAAAGAGTTGAGCCTTGATGACGCAGAAGAGTTACGCATTAAGCAAGCTAAAAAAACACGTGAACGTGCAGCTGCTTCAACATCTGCAAATCCTTGGGGTAATAGATAAGCGACCAATAGTCCTTAACCTTCAATGATGGATTTATTTTCTTCTTTGCTTGATGAGCCGATTAATATTTTACCTAAAGATGGTGAGGTTAATTACTACGGCGAGATAATGCCCCTTAGTGATAGCAATTATTACTTTGAGCGTTTATTTAATACCATTGCCTGGCGCCACGATCAAGCTTTAGTGTTAGGTAAAATCATTGAAACAAAAAGAAAGGTTGCCTGGTGTGCAGACACGATTGACGATATTCCTTTTGCGTATAGTTATTCTGGCGTGACCAGGCACTCCATCCCGTTTACTGAAGAGTTACTTACGCTCAAAAAACTGGTTGAGCAACACAGTAATGAAACCTATAACTCCTGTCTGTTAAATCTCTATCATTCTGGTGAAGAGGGCATGGCTTGGCATAGTGATGGTGAAGCTGATTTGAAAGAACAGGGTGCTATTGCTTCACTAAGCTTTGGTGCAGAGCGAAAATTCGCCTTCAAACATAAACTCTCAAAAGAAGTTATTCCTCTGCAACTTAAGCCCGGCAGCTTATTAGTGATGAAAGGCACTACACAACAACATTGGTTGCACCGTTTACCTCCGACCAAAAAGGTCTCGGAACCCCGGATAAACCTCACTTTTAGAACTATAGATAAACCAGAACTTAAGTAACCTGAACTCTGGATAAGCAGCACTTGCTCAACATTCCTCTTTATCCAATTCACAGCGTTAGAGCGTCGATAAATAGCCAGCTATTCATAAACGTTTTGCCTTGATAATTGAATAAAAAGAAACATTGATAAAGCTTATAACTACTTTAATTGCATTACTTTTTATACGTAACAATCTAAGTTTCTGATTTTACTTAAACATCAAGCACTCATTATCCAAAGTTCAGGTTAAGTAATCTAAGCTCTGCTTGGTAAATGTTTATCTAGAAGTTACTTTTACTAACTTCTTTGTTAAATTCCTTGCACTAGGTTGGCCATTGACGTGTAAATTTTCCTCGAATTTAGAAAAATATAAAACTAGGCATATTGAAATTATTTACGTTAGATAATTAATGAGTTTAACCATCTGTTAAACAGCGTTCAGGTTAAGTAATACTCTGTTTTTACTTAATAGAATTATTTCACTTTGATTTAACTCTCTGAGCTTTTGGCTTAAAAAATGCACTGTCTTATGTTAAGCGCAATCAAGACTAACGCGTATTAATAAGCACATGTCACGTTAACTTACACTTATACTCTATCAGCTCAAGCCTCTAAAGAATGTAAGGAATATCCTGTTATTACAAGGATGGTTAACTGAGTTGGTGCATCATGTTAAGGGTGGAATTATGACTATTGAAAAGAAACGGAATTACTTATTATATGGCAATCGCGCAGTAATCTATGTGGCAAGCCTGATCGGGCTTTATTTTGATGTAAATATTGCTTATGTATTAGCATTAACCCTCTGGTTATGGCTACCACAGTGTTTATTACTCGAATTGAACTTATTAAAAGCGCTCAAGCATTAGGTCTTACGGGTTATAAGCTGCTTGCAAAGTGCAAAAGAATTGCAAATTGCTAAGCACTAAAGTGCACATAAGAAGACGTACTTGGCATCATAAGGCTGTTATAAGCATCAAGTTGCTTATTAGCGGTAGACTGACTAGCAGCACTATTGATATTTTCATTAGTTTGGGTAACTGAACTCGCTGGTAATGTTTCAATCCCTTCATAGGTTATACCAACCCCAGGTAATTGACCGACGCCTTCTTTTACCGTTTGGTGTAATTGGTATAATTCAGCATAAGCAGTTGTTAATGTTGAAACCGCACTGCTTTTTTCACTCCCTTGAGTCGTAGCTGTTGTAGCATCACCATTGGTACTTGTTTGTAAGTAAACATCAAATAGTTTCTGCTGTTGTTGATAGTACGACTGCATCAAATCAATATCTTTGGCTGTTTGATAATTTGATTTTACGTTTTCAACTTGCTCAGCTATTTTGTCATCAACACCTTGCTGTACTGTATTTTTTTGCTCAGGTGTCAAAATATCACTAAAGTTTTGACGAGGCACTGGTTGAGGCCAACTAGACTTAGTAGATTGAATGGCGAACGTTGCTGTGGAGTTATTTGAAGACGCTATTTGCATTGTCATATTAATCACCTGCTTAGTTAACTTGGTATTATCCAAACCAGACCCTGATTTGATATGAGTATGATAGTTAAAGTGGTGCTAATAAGTTGTTGTCGTTTGTAAATGTCTTGCAATAAATTGTTGTTTGTATTTTGTACAAGTTGTTTGGCTATGAATTCGATGCACTGCGGTTTTGTTTGTTGTTCAGTGAGTCTTATCACTAAACAACATAGGGGATTTGAAAAACGGTATTATTTTATTATTAAGGAGTAGGGTTTAAATGCGCAAAATCGGCTTTAACATTTGCAATAACGCTGAGCCTTTCTTTTGCCATTGCTTCTTTTATAGCAAGACCCTGTAAGCCTTTCTCTAAAAAGGGTTGTGCTGTTACTTTTCTGGCTGCTTTGACTGCTGCTTGTAGATATTGCTCTTGTGGGTAGGCACGGTTTTCAAAACCTAAACGACCTAAAAAGTCAGATTTACACGCCATTATAAATAGATCAAATTCTTCTGGTTTTCGCCAAATATCAAGTTGATTAAACATTTTTAGTAACGTACTGGCTTTGAGTTCAAAAGCTTTATGGCAATGCAAATGAAACTCGCAAACTTTCAAAGCAAGTTGTTTGTAATGTGAAGGTACTTTCAGTTGTCGACAGATTCTTTCAACTAAGGGTAAGCCTGATTTTTCATGTCCCTTGTGGCTAGGCCATAATTGATCAGGAGTAATACCCTTACCCAAATCGTGGCATAAGGCAGCAAAACGGACCGATGTTCTATGGTCACTTTGTTCAACGGGTATGGCTTGTGTTAACAAAACAGCTTGTTGTAATACCATCATGGTATGTATGCCGCTACATATTTCAGGATGCCAAAGTGCGGGGTTTGGGATGCCCCACAAAACGGCCAATTCAGGCCATAATTCTTCTAAGGCATTACATTGCTGTAGTACTTCAAAGAACACCTCGGGATTACCTGTATTAATGTCAGAATTAGCACCGCCGTCAGCTAAGCTTAATTGCATTTCTTGCCATATTCGCTCAGGCGTTAAGCATTTTAGCTCGCCACTGGCACTTATTTCCTGCATTAAGTTAAGTGTTTCATCGGCAATAGTAAAACCATACTTATGATAACGTGCAGCAAAACGTGCAACGCGAAGAACACGCAAAGGATCCTCAATAAAAGCATCGCTGACATGGCGTAAAATACGATCTTTAAGATCGCGTTGGCCGTTGTAAGGATCAATTATCTTACCGTTATCATCCATTGCCATGGCATTGACTGTAAGATCGCGCCTTAGTAAGTCTTGTTCGATAGTAACATCGGAGGCGAAGTAGCAGCTAAAACCAGTATAACCTTGACCTTGTTTGCGTTCGGTACGTGCTAGGGCATATTCCGCTTTTGTTTTGGGGTGTAAAAAAACAGGGAAATCTTTACCTACTTGATGATAACCGAGCTTTATCATTTGCTCTATACTGGCACCAACGACTAAATAATCTTCATCTTTTATCGGACGATTAAGTAGCTTGTCGCGGACCGCACCACCGACTAAGTAACTGTTAAGTTCGCTATTTTTAATTTCAGGTTTGCTGGTTAACAAAGTACGACCAAAATGAAGAGAATGTTAAATAAAGTGTATCATAAGATAAGCATAAGTTCAGAGATTGTCCGTTTGGCAAAGCAGCAGAAATTGCTGCTTTGCCATAAATCATAGCAGGGTATAATTAACCATTAAAATTGATAATTAACGCCCATATTAACTGTGGTTCCTAAGCCTTTGATATTGTAACCACCGTAAGTGTAACCTTGTGATTTCGTAGGGTAATAATCTTGGTTAAATAAATTTTCAACACCAATAAATGCCGACCAATCACTCGCGAAATTATAATTACCGCTTAGATTAACAACCTGATAGCTATCAATAGGACCTTGATCGCCAACATATTTGCCATCAACAGGTTCAAAGCGTTTACGATCGCCAACATATAAATAATTGATTGCTACGCTGATATCGCTATTAGGGTTCCAGTTTACATTTACTGTCGCTTTAGGTGGACTAATCTGCTTCGCCCCTAAATAAACGTCAGCTTCTGTATTTTTGCCTTCTACCCAGCTATAGGTAGCATTTACAGCCCAAGCATCGTTAATGTTATAATTAATTAACGCTTCATAACCATAGATTTCTTGTGGTGCACGTACTGGCATATAAACACCCGTAGTTTCATTAAATTTATTGGTTGTTCCTAGCTCAGAGGTACTGAAATAAGTCGCAAACTCAAAATGCACTTGTTCAAAATCAGAACTGAAACCCAATTCATAATTATCGATAATTGAGGCTTCAGTACGAATAAGTGAAATATCGGTTACTGTTGCAGTACGTAATAATCGACCGGTATCAGAAATATCAGCGCCTTGTGAATAGCTAACAAAAGGACTAAATAATGGCAGCGCATTATATTTTATTCCAATATTATAGGTTGTCGCTTTATAATTTAGGGTATCTCCAGTGACATCGACCGGAACCGAACATTGCTCAGCACTTTTACATAACTTAAGTGTACTGTAATCATTGACCGTTAAATCAATATCTTCTTGTCTGATGCCTAACTTAATAACGAGATTATCATTATAAATTAACTTGGTTTGCAAGAAACCCGCGAGATTTTCCATATCCATTTCTGGCACCCAAATTCGGCCATCTACCATAGATTGGGAAGTGACATCATTAAGTGCATCTATGCCGTAAATAAAAGTAGCTTCGAGTGAGTCACCATTATCAAAGCTGAAATCAACCAGGGTATTAAATGTTACTCGAAGACCCTTTTTATCCGAATTGATTAATGATTGTCCGCCAGCATAACCCGCGTCAGGATTAGCGAGCACAGGCGAATAAAAGAAAGTATTGTCTACTTCTTGGCTGTAAAGGTCGACCATCAATTGTGTTTGCTTGAATATTTCATCATCTACATATTTAAGCATCATGTTATGGTTACTTGGGCCTTGTGGTTCACCTAATACTGTTTGGCCTTCGGGTAAAGGGATAGCTTGCGTTTTTTCACCAGTATTTATATTACCAACTAGATCAATTAAATCGACATCTTGCTTTGATTGATAGTAGTTATACGTGAACTGTAATGACTTTTCATCGTCAAAATGATATCCCAGTTTAGCAAAGTAATCCTGCATCACCGCATCAGATAAACCGTATTTTAAACCTAAAATATCGCCATCAGCATCGCGTTGTAAGCCATTTTCTTCATAGCTGGCATTGAGAACATAATCGAAGTTATTTATCTCTCCATTGATGCCTCCTTCATAACGTTGGCCGATTGAGTCTTCTGTTTCTATGGCACTAAAACGCGTTGAAATACTGGCATGGCCACTTAATGCTCTATCACTACTTGCTTTTTTAGTGATGTAATTAATGATGCCACCAGCAGCGCCATTACCATAAATAGAGGTAGCCCCCTTAATTACTTCAATACGTTCAATAACACTAGCGTCTAGAGTTCTGATACCTAATGAGCCATTACGTAACGGTGTTGATTGTGGAACACCGTCAATCATCACTAAAGGAGAGCGTCCTCGAAGGGTCTGTCCTGAATTGCTCGAGGAACCTGTACTTGGTGCCATGCCAGGGACAAGGTTTGCGAGTAAGCTTTGAATTTCTGAGGAAACTTTTAGCTGAGCGGCAATTTGTTTTTGGGTGATTATGGTTATTGATGCAGGTACTTCATCAATACTTTCTGCGATACGACTACCAGTAATAATAATGCGCTCAATATCTTGTTCTTTAGGTTTTTTTTGGATCTGATTTAGCTCTGATTGATTTTCTTGGCTGAGTGCTTGGCCGCTTATAATAAGTGCCAATAGAGTAAAGGATGTTTTTAACACCATGTATTCCTTCTAAGTATTTTTGGTAAGTAATTAATTGCTCATATCTTAATGATAATTGTTTTTGTTTGCAATTAAATGTTACGCAATTGCTCTAAATTTAGTTACTCTTTGACATCCTTCAAGCAAGCAGTTAATTTTGTACCTTATTTTCTTTGTTCCGACATACCATGTACCGCAATTTTTTCTCATTAAGTGAACTACCTTTTTCAATTTCCCCTGATCCTAAATATTTATTTATGAGTGAAAGGCACAGGGAAGCGCTGACACATTTAACTTATGGTTTAGGTGAGGTAGGCGGTTTCGCATTATTAACCGGGGAGGTAGGGACGGGGAAAACGACAATAAGCCGTTGTTTAATGGAGCAGCTGCCGGACAACACACAAGCTGCTTTTATTCTCAACCCGACCTTGTCTTGCCAAGAGTTACTCGCTACTTTATGTGATCAATTAAAAATTCGTTATCGAAAAACAGGTGCTAGTTTAAAAACCTTAACCGATAAAATCGCTGAAAAACTGCTTAAAAATCATGAGAGTGATGTCAATACATTACTGATAATTGATGAAGCTCAACACTTACAACCTGAAGTCTTAGAACAGCTACGGCTGCTAACTAACTTGGAAACCAATACTAAAAAGTTGTTACAGGTAATCCTTATAGGGCAACCAGAACTACAGCAATTATTACAACGTCGTGATTTACGCCAATTAGCACAACGTATAACGGCAAGGTATCATTTAATGCCGCTAACAAAACAAGAGTTAGCGCAGTATATTCAACATCGCTTGACTGTTGCAGATTGCGCAAGACCACTTTTTGACAAAGGTGCATTAGCTAAAATTCATCAACTATCTCAAGGTGTTCCAAGACTGATTAACTTATTGTGTCATAGCGCATTGATGCTGGCGTATAACCAAAATGACAGTGTGGTTAATAAAAAAACGGTTATTGCCGCGGGTGAACGTGCATTAGGAGATGACGTAACGAGAAAAGAAGGTGGTGTCCATCGCAATCATGTTCTGATGTTTTCTACAGTTTTTAGTGTTGCTGCTTTCTTTGCTTTGGCTGGTTTTTGGTGGGGACAGACACCTGTTAAGAATAATTTGGAAAATAGTCGCCAAGCGCATGTAATTAATACCAAAGAACAATTAAATGATACTGAGTTAGTAGGCCTTGATGTTGATAAAAGTGAAAAAGAATTATTGCCAGATGATCATGATATTCAATCAGAACAAGCCAGAGTAGATACTAATAAAAATATTGATAAGGTTGTGACTAACATAGCAAGTGAAGTTATAACTGATACCGCTGTCACGGCTAAAATAGCACGTCAAACTGCGGACGATAACAAGACGAAAAACAAATTGGCGACTGAAAAACTGGCTAATGAGCGAGCTAACGAGAACTTAAGTGTGCCAGTAAATGAAAAAGCACTAGTGGTCAGCGCGAAGAGAAATAACTTGCCGCATGAAAATAAGCAAGATAGTAACTATCAAGTTACAAATGTTGATGGTGTTTCTAGTGATCTAATGGCTCTATTTCAAGCAGCAGTAAACGAAACTAATGTAGAAAGCTCACCCAACAGCCAGTCGGTCGATAATCGTTTAGAAGCCAGTAGCAAGCCTTATGAGTCACCTACCAATTATAATGAAGAACTTAATATTAGGCCACTGACTCAAATGCCTCAACAACTACAGAATGCTTTACCAAGTTTGCAATTTGAACAGCATATATACGCTTCTGACGGTCAGGGTTGGGTCAATGTAAATGGTCGAGATCGTTATGAAGGCGACTACATAGGTGATAACTTGATTGTTGAGAAAATATTACCTCAACAAGTGATTCTCTCTTTTCAAGGTGAAAAGTTTAGCTTGCCGGCGCTGACAAATTGGTGATTCCTATAGATTAGTTAAGTAATATTGTTGTTGAAAAAATAAAAAAAGCCCTGATAAGTTTTTAGTTATCAGGGCTTTTTAATTATTTTATTTTGTCATAATACTGACAGGTTTATTGCCAAGCAGGCATTTTCTCTTCAAAGGCTTTAATGGTATCAAGTTTATTTAACGTCCAACCGACACTATCAACACCATTTTCTAAGCTATATTGTTGAAATTCATTCAAGCTAAACTTAAAAGATAATTCGCCACAAGTCACTGTATTATTTGGTAAGTCTACGGTAAGTGTTAGTTGGGCGTTAGGAGATAGTTTGAATAACTGCTCAATTTCGGCTTCAGCCAGCTTAATCGGTAACAGACCAACGTTGATACAGTTACCATAAAAAATATCGGCAAAACTTGATGCTATTATGACTTTAAAACCATATTCCTGTAATGCCCAAGGTGCGTGTTCACGACTTGAGCCACAACCAAAGTTTTCACCCGCTAGTAAAATGCTGGCGTCTTTGTATTCTGGTTTGTTGATGATAAAGTCAGGATTTACCTGTGTACCCGCGTGATCTAAATAACGGCTATCGTGAAATAGATGCACGCCAAAGCCTACGCGTTCAGTTTTTTGTAAAAACTGCTTAGGGATGATTTGATCGGTATCGACGTTTGCAACATCTAATGGCACAACCAAACCTGTATGTGTGTTAAATTTTTCCATTTGTCTTCCTAAAAAATTTTAAGTAGCGATTTTCTTGAAGTTATTTCAGTCAATTAAAAGAAAAAAGCACGGAGTTGACGCTAGTCAATGAGTACTTTTGACACAGTAATTTTTTTAAATAACAAAAAGACAATTGTTACGCATTTAAATCAACAAAGTGACCAGTAATAGCGGCAGCAGCGGCCATTTCAGGGCTCACTAAGTGAGTACGACTACCACGGCCTTGACGACCTTCAAAGTTACGGTTACTGGTTGATGCACAACGATCACCTTCTTCAAGCACATCGTCATTCATACCCAAACACATTGAACAACCAGGTAAGCGCCATTCAAAACCTGCATCGGTGAATATTTTATCTAAGCCTTCACTTTCAGCCTGCTCTTTAACACGATATGAGCCAGGAACGATTATGGCATCAATAGTCTCGACGACTTGCTGACCTTCATATTGTTGAACAACACCGGCAGCGGCGCGTAAATCTTCAATACGTGAATTAGTACAAGAACCAATAAAGACTTTATTCACTTGAATATCAGTCATTTTGGTACCAGCAGTTAAGCCCATATAGTTAAGAGCGCTAACACAAGACTCTTTTTCAACAGGGTCATTAAAGTCTTCTGGAGAAGGAACAATGCCGTCGACACTGATAACTTGTCCTGGGTTTGTACCCCAAGTAACTTGCGCCTTGATGTCTTTTGCTTCTAGCGTTAATACTGCATCAAAAGTTGCATCAGCATCAGATTTTAGGTTTGTCCAATCAGCAACTGCTTGTTCAAATACTTCACCTTTTGGTGCGTACTCTTTACCTTCAACATAATCAAAGGTGGTTTGATCCGGTGCAATTAAACCAGCTTTTGCGCCAAATTCGATACTCATGTTACACACTGTCATACGCTCTTCCATACTAAGCGCTTCGATAGCTTCACCACAGTATTCAACCACATATCCTGTTGCACCAGCGCTACCAGTTTTACCGATAATTGCTAAGATAATATCTTTTGCACTAATGCCAGCACCGACATGGCCTTTAACTTCAATTTTCATGGTTTTTGCTTTGTTTTGACGTAAAGTCTGGGTAGCAAAAACATGTTCTACTTCAGAAGTACCAATACCAAAAGCAAGAGCACCGAAAGCACCATGTGTAGCCGTATGTGAGTCACCGCAAACAATGATAGTGCCTGGTAATGTTAACCCTAGCTCTGGCCCAATAACATGTGCGATACCTTGATTTTTATGGCCCATATCAAATAGCTCGATGCCAAAATATTTACAGTTTATAGCTAACGCACGTAGTTGATTGGCAGCGCCTTCACCGGCAGCATCGATTTTAATTGAACGCGTTGAAATATTATGATCCATGGTTGCAATAGTACGTTCAGGATGACGTACTGGGCGGTTATGAAAACGTAAATTTGCAAAAGCTTGTGGTGAGGTCACTTCATGAATTAAGTGACGGTCAACATACAATAATGGCGTTTCACCTTCAGTTGCTTCAACCAAATGGTTTTGCCATAATTTTTCATACATGGTTTTTGGGGTAGAAATTGTCATTTTATGCGCTCTCAATTTGTCTACAGATATAATCACCCACTTCACTGGTTGATTTAGCATTTTTTCGTTCGTTGGCAGGCAATAAATCAGCGGTTAGTACACCGTTATCTAGTGCACTTGATACTGCGTCTTCAATCGCTTTTGCTGCTGCATCTTGATTTAAGCTATAACGTAACATTAGCGCCGCGGATAATATTTGTGCAATAGGGTTAGCAATGCCCATGCCTGCAATATCTGGCGCGCTGCCACCAGCAGGCTCATACATACCAAAGCCGTCGCTATTTAAGCTCGCCGAAGGTAGTAGGCCCATTGAACCTGTGATCATGGCACAAATATCAGATAAAATATCACCGAATAGATTAGGACAAAGCATTACATCAAATTGGTTAGGATCACGAACTAATTGCATCGCTGCGTTATCGACATAAAGGTGCTCTAATTCAACGTCAGGATACTCTACTGCGACTTCTTCAACCACTTGACGCCATAATTGACTGGTTGCTAATACATTAGCTTTATCAACAGAAGTGACTTTGTTATTTCGCTTTTGTGCAGCTTGAAAAGCAAGGTGGCTAATACGTTTAACTTCACGACGTGAATAAAACATAGAATCGAAACCAGTTTCTTCTTCGCCTTCACCACGTCGACCCTTTGGCTCACCAAAATAAATATCACCGGTTAATTCACGGATAACTAATACATCAAAACCTTGCTCGGCAATATCACTACGCAAAGTAGATAACGAAGACAATGAAGGTTGTAATGTTGCCGGGCGCATGTTGCAAAATAAATCAAAACGACTACGTAAACCTAATAAAGCACAGCGTTCTGGCTGCTCTGTTGGTGGTAAATTTGCCCATTTAGGGCCGCCAACGCTGCCAAATAAAATAGCATCGCTTGCTTCACAGCCTGCCATGGTTGAATCAGGTAAAGCATTACCATGATTATCAATGGCAGCACCACCTATGTCATATTCTTGAGTTGTTATTTCAAAATCAAACTTGCTCGCTACAGTGTTTAACACTTTTTTAGCTTCAATCATGACTTCTGGGCCGATACCATCACCGGCTAGAATTGCTATGTTGGACATTTTTATAACCTTTTATATTTTAGAAACTGTTTAGCAATTAATTCGCTACTGCTATTTTATTTGTTTTTCGGCGATTAAGCTTGTTTTGCTGATTTCAAATCGGCAATAGTCATCGCTCTATGGATGCTGTTTAATGCATTTATTAATGCTTGTCCTGATGCTTCAATGACATCAGTTTCTAAACCATAGCCATGAAAATTTCTACCTTGCCAAATGATAACTAAATCGGCTTGGCCTAAACCATCTTCACCTGAGCCTTTATTTGATATTTTGTAATCACTGACTTCAAATTCTATATCAACACTTTGCTTAATTGCTTGATAAAGCGCATCAACGGGGCCATTACCTGTTGCTGCGTGAATCTTACAATTATCTTTATCACCTGAGGCAAGTTTAATGCTAGCAGTAGAGAACTCGCCATCACCACATTGCACATTAATCGTGTCTAACTGGAAAAAATCTTGTAAATCTTTTTGTTGTAACTTAAATACTAAGGCTTCTAAGTCATCATCGAATACTTGACCTTTTTTATCTGCTAAGGTTAAAAAGTCAGCATATAACTCTTCAATTTCATAATCGCTTTCTTGGTAACCTAAACTTTCCATGCGGTGTTTAATGACATGACGACCACTGCGTGATGTTAGGTTTAATTTAGTTTTGGCGATACCGACACTTTCAGGCGTCATGATCTCGTACGTATTACTCGCTTTTAGCATACCATCTTGATGAATGCCTGATGAATGGCTAAATGCATTACCGCCGACAATCGCCTTATTTAATTGTACAGGCATATTACAGACTGTGCTGACTAACTTGGACACCCGTGCTATCTCTTGATGATTGATATTAGTTTTTACACCTAACAAGGCTTGGCGTGTTTGCATGATCATGGCGACTTCTTCTAACGAACAGTTACCCGCACGTTCACCAATGCCATTAATAGTACATTCAATTTGACGTGCTCCAGCTTGAACTGCGGCCATGGAGTTAGCGACAGCTAAACCTAAGTCATTATGACAATGTACAGAGATTATCGCTTGATCAATATTTGGTACACGATTAAACAAGTCAGTTATGATGCCTTGAAACTCGAAGGGCAGGGTGTAGCCGACGGTATCGGGAATATTAACTGTAGTGGCGCCTGCTTTAATTGCCCCTTCTACCATGCGGCATAAGTTATCAATTGGTGTACGACCTGCATCTTCACAAGAGAACTCAACGTCATCGGTGTACTTTCTTGCATGTTTGACTGCATGTATTGCCATAGCTTCCACGTCAGAAAATTCTTTCTTTAGTTTTTGTTGCACGTGCACATCAGAGGTTGAAATAAAGGTATGGATTCGAAATTGGTCAGCAACTTTTAACGCTTCAGCACAGGCGTCAATATCTGCTTCTACTGCGCGGGCTAAACCACAAACACGGGCATTTTTGATTGTGCGGGCAATTTGCTGTACTGATTCAAAATCACCAGGAGAAGAAACTGGAAAACCGACTTCCATTACATCTACTCCTAAGCGTTCAATCGCTAAAGCAATCTGAAGCTTTTCATGTACCGATAAACTAGCATTTAATGCTTGTTCACCATCACGTAAGGTCGTATCAAAAATTATAACTTGGTCATTATTAATTTGTGGGTTGCTCATTTTTTATCCTTTAAAATCTCTGCTGATGTCTGCATTAACACTTATTCACGACTAACCTAACTGCGGACATAAAAAAACCCGCGATTGTTAGCGCGGGTTTTATTTTATTTCTACTTAGTTTTCAATATTTAAACTTATGAAGAAGCAACAAAACCTATCCGCGCATGATGAGTGCGAGGAGGAGGTTATTTTTAATGTGCTTAATCAATTTGGTCATATAAGTCATTTTAATCTATTCTTTGCTTTTTGTGTAAAAATACAAAAAAAGCTAATAAATATTCTTTTTAAGCGGAAACTATTCAATGTACTATTAATAGCGCAGATACTCTAACTATGTCAAATGAAAAATGTTTTATTGCTAGACGGATTAGTTATATGCACTGTTATAACTTATTTATATAGCCCAGTATTTTAGTTTTTTTCTTTGCTTAAAATTCCGAAAAAGATTTAATGGTTTACTCTTTTTCGATTGTTTACCATTTATCAAAATATTCTCTGTCGCTGATAAAATACGTTGAGCAGCTTGACCATCTTGATACGGATGAAGATCGTCAGCATACGCCTTAATTGCTGTATTCAATTCCTTACTTGGGTTAAGTGCCCGCTCAATTGCTGGTTCAAGTTGATCTGCTGTTTGAATATTGACTAGGTAATCACCTGGCTCTTTATTATTTAAACTTACGGTCACTTTATTGAGTAACGAGAACTCGCCAATAACGGATGAGGTGTCGGACACCATGATATCAGCGGTTTGTAATAATTCATTTATGCTTGATGTTTCGATAATTTGAACGTTATCTTTCACTAACGTTTTATATTGATCTAGCCATTGTATTGCCATTTTTGGGTGAAACTTGATTAACCAATGATAACTTTTCTGCTCACTTAAACGTTTAATTTCATCAAATAATGCAGGGGCTGAAGTTAATGTAGGGGAAAATGTTGGCGCATATAAAATAATTTTTTTATCTTGAGCGTGCAAATCATCTTTAATTGGCATTGAGTGTGACGTGAATAAATAATCAAGTTTTGGCCAAGCTGTTTCAACTACATCAAAAAAGCCATGTTTTTTAGCTAATACATTAAATCGGCTTGTTGTTGCAGGACCATGGGTACAGTAAAGGTCAAAAAAATCACGAATAACAAAATGACCTTTTTTCTTCCATTCAAGACCATGAAAAATTTGAACTTTTAATCCAGGAATGAAATTTGGAATTTCATTTCCTGGTGCAAAGCTAGCATCGGGGTTGTAAGTCCTGGCGTCATCAATAGAGTTCAATACAGATTCATTACTTTGAAAGTAACTGAGGTTAACTTCTCGACCAACAGCTAACCATTTTACCTCATCACCTTGTGCAAGTATCACACGTTGCAATGGTCTAAGTATTTCAAAAGAATAGTTATGGGCAATATAAAATAAATAACGTTTAGCTGTCATAAGTGCGCTCAGATCAAATTATATTCGCTTGGTTTTAACTACTTCAATAATTTCTGTAGTTGAAACTGATGGAGTACGCGGTAAATAAATCACCTGACAAATATCCTTTAAATGATCAAATTTACCCTGCCAATCATCACCCATGACTAGTATATCGGCGTTATAATATTTAATGTAATCAGCTTTGAGTTCCAATGATTCTTCTAAAAAAACTTCATCAACGCAGCGCATAGAACGAATTATGTGCTGACGATCGTCTTCACAGTAAATTGGTGGTCGTCCTTTTTTTGCAACATTTAATTTATCAGAAGAGACACCAACGATAAGATGCTCACCGTGCAGTCTTGCACGTTCAATAATATTCACATGGCCAACATGAAAAATATCATAGGTGCCAAAGGTTATTACCCTCATTATTATTTGCTCCTAATCGGTCAACAAAAGCCTACCAAGTATATGATATGCCGGTTTGTACAAAATTATCACCAAAACTACTTCTTCCCAAATATAACTTCAGAGATAAAAAGTTTGAGTCAATTGCTTTGTGATACTTCATTTCTAACTCATGTGATTGCTGGTAATCAGCAATACTTGACTGGTTAAAGTTAGCAGTGCGATATAGAAATGATATTTGGGAGTCACCGCTATTTTGCCAATCAAGTCGAATGCTGCCTGCTTCGCCACCAACACCATCTTTAGGGTCTTTCATGCTGCCCCACCAATGCCCCATCTTTACACCGTCATTGCTATAACCTTCACCATAAATATGGTGGGTATACCATGCACTTTGAAAAGTAGTGAATTCCATATTTACTGATAGTGAGTCGCCAAGGTATGGGAGAAATAAACCAAAACTATTGGCTAAATTAGCTAGTTTATAATTACTAAAATTATTGGTGTCTTCGCCTGCATATTCGTAATATAAGCTAAAAGGTACATCAAACCAGTTTAGATCAAATTTATTACTAATAGAGGCTTGTTGGTTGCCAAATTCTTGGCTGCAATCTTCTAACTCAGAACCACCACCAACACCATCACAGTTATCACTACTTACTGGGTCTATGATAGCATTCCAAATATCACCTAAAGAAACACTATCTTCGCCACCTGCAAACACAAAAGTACGATTAAAGCCTATTGTCCACCAATCAAAAGGTTGAGCGCTTAAATGCATGGTAAGCAATGCTGGTTCACCAGAAACTGGCGGTTTGTCTTTATCAAATTTGATATCCTTTTGCTCATCTAATAAGCCAATGGACATTTCATATTTTATATTAAAGTCAGTAAGTAGATTTGGATTGCTAATAGTCACGCTAAGCGGTGGCTTTGCTTGCGTAGATAAAAGCACTGAACTCTCTTGAAATGGAGATAGCCAATGTTCTCGATAACCTATATCCACTTGAAAAACGTCAGCACCAAAAGAAATAAAACTATTGTTTCTAAGGTAATCACCGTTTTCGTAATATATAGCGCCAGCATTGATGATCACATATTGGTTTGCTTGCCAAAAACTACTAAAACTGGCTTGGTAATTGGCATCAGCCATTTGACCTCGCTGATTGGGTAAAACAATATTCTCTTGATTGGCATAATTAAATTGTATTGAAGCATGGGTTAGTGCTGCAGTTTTTTTGTAACGTTTTAAGTAACTATTAATACGACGATATAAAGTTGGATGGCTGTCTACGATCGTTTTTAAGTAACGATTCACTGTTGCGGCATGATAAGGTTTTGTTAAAAGTGGCAACTTTGCTACCGTCGCTAAACGTTGTAATTCAAGCTCAATTAACGGCTCCATTTGCAATGGTAAGTATGGGGATGGCCCTTTAGCATAACTGTTAACACTACATAATATTACGGTAGAAAAGGTTATGATAAGAAAAAATAAAATTTTAAATAAATTTAACAAACTAATATTCACAGTTAGACGAAAGACAACATTTTACCTAGCAAAAAGTGTAATTACTAGTTCGACTTATCTAATTATGTCGTCAGTATAGTAATAGCTAGTAATAGTAAACGTCAGCTTTATATTTTATAGAACAATTTATAATAGTTCTGTGTTCTTTTTCACTTAATAGAGTTGTTAAGCGGTAACTGATGACATGTTTTATAGAAAATTATCCCTACAAAAAAACCAGTGATATAATAAAAGAATTAAAATGGCTTAAAACTAACTTATTGGCGTTGGTAATCCTCTCATTATCAAAATGATAACAATGTCTCATTGGAGAAAAAATTGAAAATAGCAATTGTCGGAACCGGTTACGTTGGCTTATCTAATGCAATGTTGCTAGCGCAACATAATGAAGTGATTGCGCTTGATATCGATGAAAATAAAATCGCTTTATTAAATAACAAACATTCGCCGATAGTTGACAAAGAAATAGAAGAGTATTTAACTAAAGAGTCATTAAATTTTTGCGCTACTTTAGATCCAAATATGGCATTTGAACATGCTGATTTTGTTATTGTGGCGACACCCACTGATTATGACGTTGAAAATAACTATTTCGATACATCTTCTGTTGAAGCCGTTATTAAATCTGTGATTGCCATAAACCCTGAAGCAATTATCGTGATTAAATCTACCGTTCCTGTTGGTTTTACCCAGCGTATTAAAAGTGATTTATCATGTGAAAATATACTGTTTTCACCGGAATTTTTACGTGAAGGTAAAGCGCTGTATGATAATTTACATCCGTCTCGTATTATTGTCGGTGAAAACTCTGAACGAGCACAAACGTTTGCTAACTTGTTAAAACAGGGGGCAATAAAAGAAGATATTGAGGTGCTCTTCACTGATTCTACAGAGGCTGAAGCTGTGAAGTTGTTTTCTAATACCTATTTAGCAATGCGTGTCTCATTCTTCAATGAACTTGATAGTTATGCTGAGGCACATAAACTTAATTCTAAACAAATTATTGAGGGGGTTGGTTTGGATCCTCGTATTGGAACTCATTATAATAACCCGTCATTTGGTTATGGTGGTTATTGCTTACCAAAAGATACAAAACAGTTGTTAGCAAACTATCAAGACGTGCCAAATAACTTAATTAGAGCCATTGTTGATGCAAATACCACTCGCAAAGATTTTATTGCTGACAGTATTATTAAGCGCAATCCTACAGTTGTAGGAGTATATCGCTTAATTATGAAAACAGGCTCAGATAATTTTAGAGCTTCATCGATTCAGGGGATTTTAAAGCGTATTAAAGCTAAAGGCATTGAGGTTATTATTTATGAGCCTGAGTTAGATGAAGCTGAATTCTTTCATTCACCCGTTTTTAGTAATTTATCAGAATTTAAAGAAAAGTCAGATGTGATT
The DNA here is from genome assembly GCA_913058405.1 of uncultured Colwellia sp. Classification (GTDB taxonomy): domain Bacteria; phylum Pseudomonadota; class Gammaproteobacteria; order Enterobacterales; family Alteromonadaceae; genus Colwellia. Next base: position 28,559 of record CAJXRC010000022.1, read on the forward strand.
ATTTCAAACCGGATGGCCGATGAATTAATGGATGTAGCAAGTAAAATCTATACACGTGATTTGTTTGGCTCAGATTAACGTAAACGTATTATGGAAAAGGATAAGATATTGAAATATTTAGTTACAGGCGCAGCTGGTTTTATTGGCTTTCATGTTGTTCAACGTTTATGCGAAGCGGGCCATCAAGTTGTAGGCCTAGATAATTTGAATGACTATTACGATGTAAATTTAAAACTTGCTCGATTAAAAGTATTAGAAGCTGAAAGTTTATTTAGTTTTGTAAAGTTAGATCTTGCAGATAGAGAAGGTGTCGCTGAGCTTTTTTCACAACAAAAATTTGAACGAGTGATTCATTTAGCTGCTCAAGCTGGAGTTCGTTATTCTATTGATAACCCTATGGCCTATGCAGATAGTAACTTAGTTGGCCATCTCACTATTTTAGAAGGCTGTCGAAATAATAAGGTCGAACATCTTGTTTATGCATCATCGAGTTCTGTATACGGTTTAAATAACAAAGTACCCTTCGCCACCTCTGATAGTGTTGAACATCCTATTTCCTTGTACGCGGCTACTAAAAAGTCGAATGAATTAATGTCGCACACTTATTCTCATTTATATGGTGTACCGACTACGGGATTACGATTTTTTACTGTTTATGGGCCTTGGGGACGTCCTGATATGGCTTTATTCAAGTTTACTAAAGCCATTATTAGCGGTGACAGTATTGATGTTTACAATAATGGTGATATGCGTCGAGATTTTACTTATATCGATGACATTGTTGAAGGTATTCTACGTGTTCAAAATATCATTCCACAGGGAAATAAAGAATGGCAGGTAGAAACGGGAAGTGCTGCGCAAAGTACTGCACCCTATCAGCTCTATAATATTGGGAATGGTAATCCAGTCAAATTGACCGAGTTTATTGAATCATTGGAAGACTCTATTGGTATTAAAGCTAAACAAAACTTAATGCCGATGCAACCTGGTGATGTCTATCAAACGTATGCTGATGTGGATGATCTTTTTAATACTACAGGCTACAAACCAGCTATGAGTGTTAGTCAAGGTGTTGATAATTTTGTCAATTGGTATCGTGATTTTTATCAAGTATAGTTTTGTCTTACTTAGTTTAATCGGGTTATCATATTTAATAGAATAATTAAGGGGATATTTATTATCCCCTTAAGTTTATTACTTCTATAACTTCATGGATCTATAAGTTAAGTTTGCGCTATTATTTTTTCAAAATAAGCTTCCATATTTTTCACTGTTTTATGGTGTGACATCTTATCTTTAATAATATCTTGAGCATGATTAGATAATTTTTCTAGCAACACTCTATCGTTATAAAGCATTCGTATTTTATCCGCTATAGCCCTTACATCACCAATAGGCACTAGGTAACCATTAAAACCGTTTTCTATCGTTTCTACTACACCATCATTGGCTGATGATACAACAGGAGTTCCACTTGAAAGAGACTCTAATACTGTACGTGTTAAACCCTCTTTACTCAGTGAAGGTAGTATTAGTAAGTTACATGCTTTAGCAATTGCCGGAACATCACTTCTAAAGCCAGGCTGTAAAATACGCTCACTCATACCCGAGTTATTAATTTGGTCTATAAAAGGCTGCTTCTTTAAATTATCACCCACTAAAATTATGCGTAAATCTTCTATATCACTTAACTCTTTGGCTGCATCGAGCAATATGTGAGTACCTTTATGATGCCTAGGGCTACCGACACATAGTATATTGAAATACTTTTTGTCACTACCCAAGCTGACTAAATCAGCAGCATCTTCTTCATACCAACTTAGATCGTGACCTTTATATATAGTTTCAACGTTAGCTTTAATTGCGCCTCTTACTTTTTCTTTAACATTAGCTGAAACTGCGCTTGAAACCCCAATAACTCCGTTTATACGTGGATGTAACATGCATAAGTAATTGCTCGGATCTGTTTTATACATACCGCCAGAGGTACCACGGTAAACGACCATTTTGGCCTTGGTACCCATACAGGCAAAAGCTGCATTGGGAATGCCCTTTGATTCCGTGGCATAAACAATATCTATGTTATTGGCTTTGATATATTGATGAATTTGTTTGATTACCGCCCAGCTATGTTTTTTAAGTGTTTTCAACTCAATAAACTTCACTTTGGACTTTTTGTACCTATCAATGTAAGCATTAGTACCACTAGATATTACCGTAATATCATGACCAGCTTCTGCTAGGGCTATGTAGCACTCAGCTTCTGGACGAACCGCATTATACGAACGGCCACGGTTTGGAATAATTAAAATTTTCATTTCTTTTCCTGTTAACTTTAAATTTATACCGATAAAAGCTTCCGCAAGTCGAGAATAACCCATTTAGGTATTATTGAAACATATTTGAGATGCGATTCTATTTTGTGATAATTGATTTAAAGTTAGTCATAACTTTATAACAATACTTTAGCGAGCAGTTTAATTTCTTTCTCAATATCATTTTGATGATTACCCACAAATAAACCATGTTGGTCGATATATTCTGCTACTTCTACTGTGCCTGATACTTCATAATCAAAATATTCCAGAACTTGAGTATTTTTTAGAAAATTTCCCGTTACAATGGGGCGGCATTCAATACCATTTTCTGTTAATAATTTTACTAACTCTGCTCGACTGTATGGTGAACTTTCTTTTAATACTAAAGAAAAACCAAACCAACTACTTTTACCTGTTTCTTGTTGAATTTCTATATAAGCATGATTAGCAAACAAGTCCTGGAACAAGCGTGCATTTTTTTGTCTAGTATCAATAAAGCTGGGAAGTTTTTTTAGTTGTTCAATACCTAATGCACCACTCATTTCTAAAGGTCTTGCATTATACCCAGGTAACATGAATTTGAACGATTCTTCAAATGGATCATCACTTTTCTCACCACTTACTTTATTGAATTTAGGTAAGTTTCTTGTCCAACCATGAGCGCGTATACAGAGCAATATATGATAAAGCTCTTCGTCATCAGTAACAATGCAACCACCTTCCATCGTGGCAATATGATGTGAGAAAAAAGAGCTAAATGTGCCCATAACACCAAAGGTTCCGGCTTGTTTACCTTCAACCGTGGCGCCCATAGATTCACAGTTATCTTCGAGAATAAAAATATCACGGTCGCCAATAATATCAGTCATCTTGGCGTAGTCATTTGGATTGCCGAGTAAATTAACCGACAGTATTGCTTTGGTTTTGTCAGTAATTGCTGCAGCGAGTTTCTCTAAGTCGATATTGAGTGTTTTGCGATCAATATCGACAAACTTAACTTTTAAGCCATATTGCTGTAGTGGAAAATAAGTAGTTGACCATGAAACCACAGGTACAATAATCTCGTCACCACGTTGTAGTTTAAGCGCAGGATTCTTGGTGAAAAATAGTGAGGCTATCATTAATAAATTAGCTGTAGAGCCCGAGCTCACCATCACTGAATATTTAGAACCGAAAAAGTCAGCAAAGTCTTTTTCATATTGTGCGACATGCTTACCCATAGTAAACATGTCTGAATCTATTACTTTTTGAATTGCGCCAAATTCACGCTCATCCCATGTACTGCTTGCCAGAGAATAATTAGTCATTAACTTGCTCACCTAAATTTTGTTCACTTAAAAAAAACTGTATTGTATTCTTCAAACCGTCGGTTAAATCCGTTTTGTATGACCAGCCAAATGCTTTGAGTTTGCTATCATCTATTAGTTTTTGCTTCATACCCACAGGTTTAGTTAAGTCATGTTTAAAGGTGCCTGAAAAGCCAACAATCTCTGAAATACGTTGATAATATTCATTGATGGTAAAGTCTTCGCCTAAACCTACATTAAGATTTTGTGGCATACGGGCAAAATTATCTAAAGCGTAAAAAATAAAATCAGCTAGATCGCCAGCATACATAAATTCACGTCTTGCCTTACCATCACCCCAAATATTTATTTCAGCTAAACCTTCTTGCTTTGCATCAATAATCTTTCGAATAACAGCAGGGATCATATGGGAATTATGAGGGGAAAACTTGTCATGACGGCCATATAAATTACAAGGTATAATAGTTTTGTATAAAAATTCAGGATCTTCGTGACTGATGTATTCACATAAACGAGTCGAGGCAATTTTTGCTAACGCATAACCTTCGTTCTGTCTCTTATACACATCTCCGAGCCCACGAGACCGTACTAGATCTCGTAT
>CAJXRC010000023.1 GCA_913058405.1 uncultured Colwellia sp.
AATGCCTTGCCTAAAGGCATTTCTAATTCCAGCTGAAACCTGCATCTTCAGGTAGCTTGGGTATATAGCAATAACGTCTCGAACTTTAGTCTAGGTTTAACCAATAACACTTGTCTATTAGTACACAAGACTCTAAATTAACGATATCACCCGATATTTGGTCATCAATACCTACAGGAAGAGGCAATCGCATGGATACTGAACTTTCAGAAATTAGCACCTTTATTCACAGCATTCCGCCCTTTGATAGCTTACCTAAGCAAGTGCTTGCTCAGCTTGTTCGTGAACTAAATATCAATTACGTAAGAAAAGGTGATGATTTACCACCAAAAGGCATTACCGAACCTAGGTTATACATATTAAGAAAAGGTGCTCTTAGCTGCCTTTCTGCTGATGGGGAATTGGTTAATCGTTTAGGTGAAGGAGACTTGTGTGATGCTTTTTATCATAGTAATAGTAAGGTGCTCAGTAACAACACTACCACGGTAGAAAATCAACTTAACGTGCATACTGATGAAGATTGTTTAGTCTACAGCGTCGAATCCAGTGTATTACATGAGATAGGTGAGCGTTTTCCCAGTATTAGTGATTATTTCAGTCAAAATTCAGCTCAACGTTTAAAGACTAAAATGAGTCAAGTTAATGAGGAGGCCATTTTATCTTCCACTTTGATGAATACTTCAGTCAGCAACTTTTACCAAAGTCCTGTCGCCTCAATTGGTGCCGAGCAAACAATTCAGCAAGCCGCGGTGCAAATGACCGAACAAGGTTACTCTTGCTTAGTTGTGCTCGAGAATAATGATCCTGTCGGTATCGTCACTGATAAAGATATCCGCCGTCGTTGCGTAGCTGAGGGCTTAGCAACGAGCGAAATCATCAGTAAAATTATGACACGAGATATGTGCACGATTGACGCCAAAAGCAACGCTTATGATGCCTTAATGATGATGACGGCTAAGCACATTCACCACCTTCCGGTCACCAAATATGACAACCTTGTCGGCATGGTTACCGTCACAGATTTGATTAATAATGAAGGCCATAATGCTATCAACTTATCTGGCATTATCAATAAAGCAAATACAGTAACTGAATTAAAAGAAATCAGTCAATTGTTACCTAAACTACAAATTAGATTAGCGAAGTTAGGCAGCAGCGCCGACCACGTTGGTAAAAGTGTTAGTGCAATTACTATGGCCTTTACCAAACGTTTGATTGAAATGGCTGAATACAAATTTGGTCAAGCTCCTGTCCCTTATGCTTGGCTTGCTGCGGGTTCACAAGCACGGCAAGAACAACTGGCTCATTCAGATCAAGATAATGCCATTATTATCTGTGATTCAATGAACCGTTATGATGATGCTTGGTTTGAAAGTCTTGCTATTTTTGTCTGCGATGGTTTGGCCGAATGTGGTTTTATATACTGTCCTGGCGACATTATGGCTACCAATCCGAAATGGCGACAACCTCAAAAAATTTGGCATAATTATTTTACTGATTGGGTGGAAAGACCAAGTCCAAAGGCCTTACTAAACAGTAGTGTATTCTTTGATTTAGAAACCATTTATGGTGACGTTTCTTTACTTAATAAAGTAAGAAAACAACTGCTCAAAAAAACTCAAAATAGTACCTTATTTATTGCGCACTTATCAAAAAATGCTCTAAATTTACGCCCACCTCTTGGTTTCTTCCGCGATTTTGTTTTAAAGCAAAACGGTAAACACAGAGCGACACTGGATTTAAAGCATAATGGTATTGCACCTGTGGTGGATTTGGCACGGATTTACGCGCTTGCTGAAGGCATCAGTGCGGTAAATACCATCGAAAGAATTCAACAAGCTGCTGGCACACCTTCCTTAACAAAAGCATCTGCAGAAAACTTGATTGATGCGTATGAGTTTTTAGGCATGCTCAGAGTTGAGCACCAAGCAAAAGAATTAATGCGCGGCGAAAGCGCTGATAATTTCTTATCACCCAAAGAAATATCTAAGTTAGAGCGCGAACATCTTAAAGATGCCTTCAAAGTCATTAAAAGTCTGCAAGACGTCAGACAATCGAGTTACTAATGACCCCTACAACCTTTGCAAATTCAAATATATTTGGTTGGTTACTTGGTTATGAAGCCAAGCGAAAACAATTATTAAAAAAGGCGCCCAAAGGTGCATTACGCGATTATTTATCGGTACCTTTACCTGACATAAATTCCCGTATTGATAAAGTAGAGATTTTGGCCGTCGATTTTGAAACGACTGGCCTTAATTCCAAATACGACAAGCTATTAAGTGTTGGCTTTATTACACTGAAAAAACAGCAAATATCGCTCAAAACGAGCTACCACCAAATTATCAAAACTAAAGAACAGCTCGAAGAAAGTAATGTCATTATTCATCACATTACCGACAGTCAAAAAGAGCAAGGAAAAGCCTTAGCGGTAGTGGTTGAAACATTATTAAAAGCCTTAGCGGGCAAAGTAATGCTGGTACATTTTGCCCGTATTGAAAGGGAGTTTTTGACCGAAGCCTGTTATGAACTTTATGGTATGGCACCAATTTTCCCTATGATAGATACCCTTGCACTAGCTAAACGCCGCTTAGACAAACGTGATGTTGCCTACGATCCCTCAGAATTGCGCCTAACAAGCTTACGCAATAATTTTCAACTACCCGAACACCATGCCCATAATGCACTAAATGACGCGATTGCCACTGCTGAACTATTTATGGCACAAATGAGCAAAGCCAATAAAGACGGTAAAACAACATTGAAAGATGTTTTATTGTAATAACATCCGTACAAATAATCGATAGAACGTCTTCATTTTTTGTTAAATAATATCTCCTTTTGAGCTCTAGCTCTTCCGCTTTATCCTGCTTAGGTTACAATCATGAAATGCTAGATTAATATCGATACAAAGATACAAAGGATATTCATGAATAACTTATTGAACGCAGAGAGCAACGGCACACCGTTAGTCATCATTGAAAAGTCAGCCTACCAAGCTTGGCTTAAAAGCCAAACCGAACAAAGCCAAACTTGGTTATCAAATACGCAATATAATGGTAAAGGCTTAGCCCTTATTCCTAATAATCAAGGTGAACTTAGCCAAGCATTATTTGTGGTTACTGACGCGAGTGATTTTTTTGCTTGTGGTGACTTAATTAAACAGTTACCGCAAGGACAATATTTATTACATGCAGAACCAGAACATATTGAGCCTATAAGCTTTGGTTGGTTAGTAGGTGCTTACCAATTTGATAGATACATCAGTAATAAATCAGACAAAAAATTAGCCAGCTTAGCGATCAACAATGTTGATATTGTAGAAAGTGCCATAAAGTTTGCCCAAGCGACAGCGTTGACCCGTGATTTAGTAAATACGCCTGCTGCAGATATGATGCCGGTAGACATTGCTCAAGCTGCATTAGAGCTAGCAGAACAATTTAACGGTAAAGTTAAACAAATTATTGGTGATGAACTTTTAGTCCATAATTACCCAACTATTCACGCTGTTGGCCGCGCCAGTATACATACTCCACGTTTAGTCGATTTAACATGGGGTGATAGTAAAAATCCACAAGTCACCCTAGTTGGTAAAGGCGTTTGTTTTGATAGTGGCGGGTTAGATATGAAACCTGCTGCTGGCATGCGAAACATGAAAAAAGACATGGGCGGTGCTGCACATGTATTAGGTCTAGCACAATTAATTATGGCTCATAACTTACCGATTAATTTACGTGTTTTAATTCCAGCAGTCGAAAATGCGGTATCAAGCAATGCGCTTCGTCCAGGTGATGTCGTTACAACTCGTAAAGGTCTGACTGTGGAAATTCATAATACCGATGCTGAAGGCCGTTTAGTGTTATGTGATGCGCTAGCTGAGGCAGAAAATGATGAACCTGAATTAATTATCGATTTCGCCACACTGACAGGTGCAATGCGCGTGGCTTTGGGAACCGAGTTACCTGGCTTTTTCTCTACCAATGATGACGTTGCCGCAGGCATTACCTTAGCGGGTAGCAAAATTAGCGATCCAGTATGGCGTATGCCTCTTTATAGTCCTTACGATAACATGTTCGATAGTACTATTGCTGATATGACTAACTGTCCTACACAGCCTTTTGGTGGTGCTATTACTGCAGCATTATATTTACAACGCTTTGTAGAAAAAACAGATTGGGTACATTTTGATGTCATGGCGTTTAATATACGCCATTTGTCAGGGCGTCCATTAGGTGGTGAAGCATTCGGTATTCGCGCTGTATTCGATTACTTAGCTGCTAGATTCAACTAAGATAAACTTAACTAAGACCGTTTTAGTACGTAACCTGCTCAGCTGAAAACAAAGAGCCTGCACTATATCTTCAAGATATTAATGCGGGCTTTTTTATTGTGTGTTTCCACGCTAAATTATTTAATCTCAATTTTAACGCTTCTCATCGAATTTAAGACACTTTTCATTGGTTTACCCATCAAAAAAACATAAACTCATGAGTGAAATTTTTTCGAATAGACCCTTAGGACTAGAAATGAAACTAAAAATAAACTCATTAAAGCGAGCCTTAGCGATCAGCTTAGGTTTGCTTACTTGTTCTGTCGCAACGGCTGAGCAAACAAGCAAAGTTATTACTGCTGAAAACCTAGCTACTCTGCAATCTGTCAGTCAAGCACAAGTCAGCCCGAGTGGTGAATACATTGCTTATACTCGCTCCGTTCCTCGTGAAATCTATGTTGAAAAAGATGGAAAAAATTGGGGTGAACTTTACTTAGTAAACGATAAAGGCGTAGAACGTCCTTTTATTACGGGTGAAGTAAATATTAGAAACATTCAGTGGTCTGCCGATGGCTCACTGATCTACTTTTTAGCAAAAATGAATGATGATAAATTTACCTCGCTTTATCAAATTCCAGCAAACGGCGGACAAGCTCAAAAAACGGTGGCGTTAAAAGAAACCAACATTAGTAACTACGCACTGAGCAGTGACAACAAAAAGATCGCTATTTTAGCTAAAAAAGCAAAAGACGAATCTATTAAAAAGCTAAAAGACTTAGGTTTCAAAGCTGAAGTTTTCGAAGAAGAGCTAACCAATCAGCTTTTATACGTCACTGATCTTACTCAGTCAGATACAGCAATCACGCTTGAACCATGGGACATCAAAGGTTATGTTTCTGATGTACATTTTTCACCAACAGGTAAAGATTTATTAATAAAAACTCAACCGACTGCGCTAATTGATGACAAATATATGAAGTCACAATGGCACATTGTTGATATTGCTAAAAAAGTAGTTAAAACGTCTTTTGCTACTGAAGGTAAACTAGGTGCTGCGGAGTTTTCATACGATGGTAAATATGTTGCCCTACATGGCGCGCAAGACAAACATGACCCCGCAAATGGTCGTCTATTTATTGCCAATGTAGACTCAGGAAAAATAAGTAACTGGTTACCAAACTTTAAAGGCCATGTCAGTGATTTTGAATGGTCTAATAAGCGTAATGAATTATTCTTTATCGCTAATATTGGTACGCAATCAGTTGTTGCCAAAATTAAACCTGGCTCTAAAAAATACAAAACAGTTGTCAATGCGGGTAAATTCATTGCCGGTAATTTAAGTATTTCCAACTCAGACAAAACTGTTGTGGTAAAAGGTCATACCGCCCAACATCCTAACGAAGTATTTATGTTACGTGGCAAAAAAAAAACGCGTTTAACCGACTCAAATGTTTGGCTAAATGATGTTGCGTTAGCAAAACAAGAAAGCCTTGTTATTAAAGCACGTGACGGCGTTGAGATTGGTGGCGTTTTAGTTTATCCACTTGATTACAAAAAAGGTCAACGTTACCCATTAATTATGTCAGTACATGGTGGCCCAGAAAGCCACGATAAAGATGGTTGGATGACAGCATATTCTCGTCCTGGTCAATTGGCGGCAGCACAAGGCTACGCAGTATTTTATCCAAACTACCGTGGAAGCACAGGTAAAGGCGTAGACTACTCTAAATTGGGTCAAAACGATTACGCGGGTAAAGAATTTGATGATTTAGTAGATCTTAAAAATCATTTAGTTAACATTGGATTAGTTAATGAGAAAAAAGTAGGTATTACCGGCGGTTCATACGGTGGTTATGCTTCAGCTTGGGGGGCAACTAAATTAACTAAGCATTTTGCCGCAAGTGTTATGTTTGTTGGTATTTCTAATCAATTATCAAAGTTTGGTACTACCGATATTTCTAACGAAATGAATTTAGTTCATGCGCGTTCATACCCGTGGGACAAATGGCAATGGTACTTAGAGCGCAGCCCTATTTATTGGGTAGAGCAATCTGAAACACCACTACTTATTATGCACGGTAAAGCCGATCCACGCGTACATCCTGCACAATCAATGGAAATGTACCGTTATATGAAAGTTCGTGGAAAAACAGTGCGTTTAGTCTATTACCCAGGCGAAGGTCATGGTAATAAACGTGCTGCAGCCAAGTATGATTACAGCTTACGTTTAATGCGTTGGATGGATAACTACCTAAAGCATGATAACAAGCCAATGCCAGCTCATGATCTACCTCATGCGGCTAACTTAATTGCGCAAAAAGAAGCTGATAAGAAATAACCAACAGCCGCTTTAATTACAAACTCAGATTTAAAAAGGTCAGCTTAGCTGGCCTTTTTTTTCACCTACACTATCCAGCTAAAGCCACACGAGTATAACCCTACGACCTATTAACACTTGGTTAACAAAAAATAAGGTTATGATTTTGTAACAAATATGCGCTAAATCAAATCCTGCATAAATAACGAAAATAAAAGCAAAACAACCATTGCAAACAGCAATCGTTATCATTAGACTTCGCACCATTATTTCTATCCACCCTTTTATCCTAGTAATCATTAAGGTTTGAGTTATTTATGAAGTTTTCTCCACTCTTTTTAGCCGTAAGTGCGGTTCTTTCTTCAACAGCAGTTTTTGCTGACACAGCTGACAGTGCAACTGAGAGCTCATCAAATAAACAGGCTATGGAAGTCATTGAAGTAAAAGGTAGTTATTTTAATGGTTATAAAGTTGATACAGCCAATGGTGCTATGCGCGCTGACATTTCATTATTAGAAACAGCGCAATCAGTCACTGTTATTCCAGATACCGTAATTAATGAGCAATTAGCGACAACTTTAGGTGAAGTACTGGGAAATGACGCCAGCTTAACTGCTGGTTCAAAGCAACGTAACCGTGAAGTATTCAACTTACGTGGCTTTGAATTAAGCTCATCAAACGGCTACTTACGCGATGGACATCAGCATTGGTCTCATTACCAGCAACCAATTGAAACACTGGAAAGCATTGAAGTCATCAAAGGTCCTTCAAGCATATTATACGGTCAATCTGGCCCCGGTGGTTTAGTTAACATGGTGACAAAAAAACCTACCGCTAACAGTATTTTTAACTTAGGTTTTGATTTTGATCAAGAGGGTTCATCTCGCATAACGCTAGATGCCGGTGGTGCTATAACAGCAGATGAGTCGCTGCGTTATCGCGCAAATTTAGTTAAACAAGATGTGACCTACCAACGTGAATACCAAAACGGTGAACAAAGAGAACGTGAACGTTTCCTTGGCGCACTTGTAGTTGATTATGATGTGAATGAAGATTTACTCGTTAGCTTTCATTACGATAGAACCAATGACAAAGCTGGTTTAGATACTGGTGCTTGGCTTGATGATAACGGCGATGTTATAGGTGATGATAAAACTATTCGTGATATGTCATGGGCTTTTACCGACATCACAGTAGAAAATTATGGTGTTGATGTTAGCTATATTTTAAGTGATGCATGGCAAGTAAAAGTTGGTTATAACGAACAAACATTCGAGCGTCAGCGTTTTGAATCTGCGCCAAAAAAACCAGATGGCTTTGTCGAGGGCGATGAATACACATCAAAACCCTATGATCGCTATGATGATTGGCAGTTTACTACCACTTTCATTGATTTTACTGGTGAATTTGAGCTAGCGGGTGTTGAGCATAACTTACTGATAGGTGCTAACTACCTTGATTACAGTTATGACCAACAAAAGTTTAAGGCTGAAGAAAAATCGTTTAATTATGCTGCAGGTCAAATTGAGCCGCCACGTCCAGATATTGATTATTCAGAACCTTTTAGCACTTCAAATAGCGAATACGATTATTACGGTATTTATATCCAAGACTTAATCACTATCAACCAAGAATGGCAGGTAATGGTTGGAGGTCGTTATGATAAACAAAGTAAAACAGGTGCAGATAATGAATCAGCACTACCTAAAGCAGGTTTACTATATCATCCGAATGACAGTGCAACTTTCTATGCCAATTATAGCGAAGGTTTTGAACCACAAAGCAGTGAAACTATCAATGATAGTGACGATTTAAACTATGGTATGGAAATAGATGCCATGACTTCCAAGCAATATGAAATAGGTGCTAAATGGCAACTACTTGATGACCGCTTATTATTAACTTCAGCAATATTCGATATCACCAAATCAGGTGTCCTGGTAAAAGAGTATTATGAAGATGACAGCTTCGCAACATCTCAGGTAGGTGAGCAGCGACACAAAGGTTTTGAAATAGCCGCACAAGGTGCTGTTACCGACAAACTATTTGTTATGGCCTCTATGATGAACCTAGATGCCATCTATGAAAATGATGAAAAGTACACTGGTAAAACACCTGTAGATGCACCAGAGTGGTCAGCCTCGGTTTGGTCACGTTATGAATTGACTGAAAATTTTGCTATTAATGCCGGTGCTTTTTATGAAGGTGAACGTTTTGCTAATACCGATAACACCATAGTAAAAGATGCTTATACTCGTGTTGATGTCGGCGCTACTTATAAAATAGCCTTACAAAATACCGATATTAACTTACGCTTTAATATACAAAACTTATTTGATACTGACTATCTTGCTGGTGGCGGTACATCTAATGTGACCGTAGGAGACGGTAGAAATTTCCGTCTTGCTATGCAGATTGCATTTTAATTAGATAAAAAAGTACAAAAGAAAACAAAAAAGCCTAGAGTATTTCTCTAGGCTTTTTTATTCCCACTTTCTCACTAGCTTATTAAGCTTTTATTACCGTTTGTGCCTATTTGGTTGCAACTAATTTAGCGTTAATAATATTGAACTGCCACTGATTGGCTTTTTGTTTCTCTGCAACCACAAACGCCTTTTGATAATATTTATGCGCCATCGCCTTATCTTCTAATTTCTCATAAGTGCTAGCTAACGCTTTTAAGTAGTCAATGGATTGTGAAAACTCTTTTTCTACCGCTGTTAATAGAGGTAATGACGCCTTAGGTGAGTCAAAATGTGCAACATATTTGGCTTGCATAGTAATCAATGCTTGTTTAGATGCCGGCAGTTCTTTGATTGTCTCGGCAATAAAATTAGGTAATGAGGCGACATTTTTATTACGATAATGGCGTCTGAACAATTCTTGCACACTTGCTGATGGCATTGGCTGACTAAAGCCGAACTCAGTCATAATATTTTGATAATGTTCGACTATCGACGCTGGCGTTTTAAATGTAGCCAGCTTGTTTTCAGCAATATACCAGGGCTTATAGAGTGTTTTTAAGCTATCTCGTAAAGCAATAATGCCGACAGAATTATGGTTTTCATCCGGATAGTGTTTAAATTGCCAATTGATGTTATTGGGTTGGGTTAGATCTAAGGTATTAATAAAATCATATTGCCCCATACGGGTTTCATCCGCGAGTGACAAAAATAATGACACAGGACTGTGTTGCACTTTACTCAGTTTTTCTTTCGCTTTAGCAACAATGCCTTGATCAGCAACCCATACTGAGGGGCTAATTGCCACATAGTTATTAAAAGCAGACGGCTTTTCAAGCAACATATTTAACACAAATAAACCACCCATTGAATGTCCAACCAATGTAGAGCTCTCTGCACTACGGTAGTTGCTTTCAATATATGGTTTTACTTCTTCCGTAATAAAACGCATAAAATCAGCCGCTTTCCCCTTACTTGGTTTAGCTTTTAAATCAAAAACACTGGGCGTCATATATTCATGGTATTGGCTTGTGCCTTTATCAGCAATACCCACTAAAATTACATCAGGAATTAACTGCCCTTTATTAGCCAGTAAATCCAACATGCCTGATACACCGTGAAAGTTATAATCTCCATCAATCAGATAGATAACTGGATAGGTGCTAGTTGTGTTCGCGTAATAGTTTTCAGGAAGTAAAACTTGAAGCTCGCGGTCGGTTGAGAGTACTTTCGAATATATAGAAACTCTATCACCTAAGCCGAGTGATGCCGCTTTACCCACTACTGAGTAGACCAATAAAAACAACATAAATACTATACTGTATTTCTTCATAACACGTCCTTTGAATACTTTAATATATATCTTCATAAATGTGTCCATGAAGATGACTGCTCATCTAGGTTAACATGTATATTACCGATAAAAATACTGTGCTGATTCCGTTATTGCTCAGTAACTTAGATCTGTAAACTACTGCTGACAGTATTGGTTAACTCATCATAAAGTTTAGAGATTGCAACACTAAAGTCTAATAGCTGAATCATCGTTTTTAGTGCTGTAATGCTAAACTTGTCGTCTATTTATTTTTGAGAATTAGAAATGTATTTATCAAAGATGAAGCGGCCGACTATATATACCCGTTATCATTCAAGATGCATGTTTCAGAGTGTTTGAGCAATTTCAATTCAAGGCGCTGTGATGAAATAATGGTTGTTCCATTATAAGTCATAGCAACGATGAAGTGATGTTGCTCAAGCGCTTCTTCGATGGGTTTAAAATAACTGTAGACTGCGTTAAATACTTAAACCATAGAATGACTATGCTTAAAGTATTTCCCTTGTCTAAAGCCATTTTAATTCCCACTGAAATCCTGCACTTTGATTGGTAACGGGTATGAATTATTTAATCATATTTTACAGTGTCTTATGCACTATACTGTTAATGAGAATACCATGAATAAGAAGTTACTCTCTACCGTCATATTATTATCAGCTTTAATAACGCTACTTGCTTACTTAAGTCACACATATTTTGATTCAACACTACTTTATACGCTTTGCATTTTCATCCTTAGCTGTGTATCACTCTTGTTGTTCTCTAATGTGATACACAAACAAACATTGCAAGCTATTGCCCTTTCAACTGCAAATGAGCAAAACCACAGTAACGCTGAACTTGGCGTGATTGGTGGTGAAATAAGCAGTAAAGCAAGCGAGCTTGCAATTAATTCAGCCGAAATAAGCTTTTTCTTAGGGCAACTGAGTGGCGCGATTGAACAATCAAGCGAAGACGTTGACCGATTAGCAACAGCAGCCGAAGAAATGTCTGCCAACTCAAAACAGATTAACGACAACGCCACGCTCGCCTCACAGCAAGCAAGTCATGCGATGTCAGCCAGTAATGCTAGCTCGGCGCAATTAAGTGACAATATTAATATTGTTAATCAACTCAATGAGTCAGTAAATAGTGCTTCAGAAAAAATTCGCTCTCTTGAACAGAAAACTTTAGCAATTCAAAGCATTACCGATGTAATCGATGGTATTTCAGCGCAAACTAATTTATTAGCATTAAATGCAGCCATTGAAGCAGCACGAGCTGGAGAGCAAGGCCGTGGTTTTGCCGTCGTTGCCGATGAAGTTAGGGCATTAGCTGGTAAGACAGCTGATGCTACAGCGCAAATAGGTGAGATGCTCAAACAAACAAGTGACGAAACCAGTGCAACGACCTTAGCTATGTCTCAGATTGTTAAACAAACCGACAGCGTTGTTACCACGATGACAGAGTTGTCACAGGGCTTCGCTAAAATTGACTTGTTGCTAACTGACTCCTCTGCAGCAAGCGATCAAATAAGTCATGCATTAACTGAGCAGGATCTCGCCGCAGCAGAAATTTCATCTTCCATAGTGCGTTTGCATGACTTCTTATTGAGCAAAAGTAGTGAAACTCAGGATGCTTCGATCCAAGCACAAACGCTATCTAATAGTACCGAATCTATCTTTGTCCATATATCCTCTTTTGAAAGTAGCTCTCTCATCACTGATATGTGTCAACAAGCACAACTATCTGCCAATAAAGTAGGTCAATTATTTGAGCAAAGCATCGAGAAGTCAGTTATTTCCCAGCAAAAATTATTCGACTTTAGTTACCAACAACTAGGTAGCTGTGAACCAAAGAAATACAGCACCTCTTTTGATAAGTTTACTGATCAGCACTTACCTCAGATTCAGGAGCCCTTGTTGGTTAAATTTCCTGAGATGATTTACGCTGGCGCTGTGGATATCAACAGCTATTTCCCTACCCACAATAAATGTTTCTCTAAAGCCTTAACAGGCAACCCGGCAACCGATTTTGTCAATAACCGTACTAAGCGACTATTTGATGACCCCACAGGGATTCGTTGTGGTAAACACACCGATAAGTTTTTACTGCAAACATACAAACGTGATACAGGTGAAATTATGCATGATGTTTCAGCGCCAATATTTGTCAATGGCAAACATTGGGGTGGTTTCAGAATTGGTTTTAAAGCCAGATAAAGCTAATAACTTACTGTAAATCGACTAAAGTCTACCCCCTTTTATTAGCAATGTAGACTTAGGTCTAATTCCTTTTGTTCACTTTACGCACTAACTTATTATTCGATAACAAAAAATAACAACCAAGCAAACCAAAACGAAAAGAATAAGAGGCACTTAAGACCTCATAATAATAAGTCACACTAAAAACAAATAAAACAAAATGGGAAATACAATGTTTAATAATTCAATATTTAAATTAAAGAAAGTAGTACTCGCAACAAGTTTATTAGCGGTAACTGGTGCTGCTCATGCCGGCTACACAGTTAAATTAGATGACGGTGATACCATTACTTTTGGTGGTTACATCAAAGCAGACGTTCGTTCAATCAGTGGTGATGTGAGTTCACCAGTAACCAATGATGATTACTGGATTGGTAATGCAGCCGTAGTTGATGATATCTCAACAACCAAATTTTCAGCTAACGAAACTCGCTTCAATACTAAATATGTACATGGCGATGTAACTGGCTTTATTGAATTAGATTTTTACGGCGGCGGCGGCAATGAAATTGTTTCTAATTCATCACACCCAAGATTACGCCACGCTTTTATCAAATATAAAAACATTCTAGTTGGCCAAACTTGGACAACCTTTATGAATACTAGTGCGCTTGCTGAAGCCGCTAACTTTGGTGGTGCTTTAAATGCGTCTGCATTTATTAGACAAGGACAAGTTCGTTATACCATGGGTGGTTTACAGCTTTCTTTAGAAAATCCACATTCAGATAAAGGTGATAGCAGTCAAGATTCCATTCCTGATTTTATTGCCAAATATACCTTCAAAGGCGACTGGGGTAATGTTTCAGTATCCGGTTTAGCCCGTCAGTTAAACACGGTTGGTGGAAATTCAGAAACAGCAATTGGTGGTGGTATTGCTGGTCGTATTAAAACTTTCGGTAAAGATGATTTCCGTTTTCAAGTGCACGGTGGCGAAACTGGTCGTTACGTGGGCGTAGTTGCCGCGAGAGATTTAGTGGGTGAAGAAGTTGAAGAAACTACCTCCTACATGGTGGCTTACCGTCACTTTTGGACTGAAGAAATGCGCTCAACCGTATTTTACGGCAGCACAGATGCTGACGTAGCCAATACCAAGCGTAATCATGTCGCTGTTAACTTATTTAAAAACTTTACCAAGCAACTTTCGTTTGGTGTAGAAGTGGGTAACTTTGAAATGAATGAAGTAAATAAAGACTCAAACTACTTACAATTCTCTGCTAAATACGTTTTATAGTTTTAACTTATACACGACTAAAACATATATTTAGTATCACAACTTGCGTTAGTTAACCTCTTTTGGGGTTATTTTATAGGGAAGCATTTGCTTCCCTTTTTTTATGCCAAAATTCCGATAAAGACACAGACCTTCAGCGTCTCAGGTAACTGACTTACCTTGCTTTACCATCTTCCCAAAATTACTGCCACGCACATTTTTCAACATAATGACTTTTATTTCCCTTGTTATTCATTATTGTAGAAATTGAGCTACACTAAAACTGAACTAAACTAACTAAGACAGTTTGTTAATTTAAAAGGGATTTTTATGGATTTTTTAAGGAAGTTCACCATACAGCAAAGATTATCCATGCTGGTGGTATTAATCATTATTGGCCTTTCAGTGCTTGATGTTATGAGTTTATCAGAAGAGTACAAATCATTGATGGAGCAGAAAAAGCACACTACCAATGAGCTCGTTGATAGTGCTTATGGCATTGTTGAACACCACTATGCTCTACAGCAAAAAGGCGAGCTCGATGAAAGCAAAGCAAAAGAGCAAGCATTGAGCATTCTTGCTAGTCTGCGTTATGACACCAATAACTACTTTTGGGTAAATGATTTTACACCCACAATGATAATGCACCCGATCAAGCCAACACTTAACGGAAAAAATGTAGCAGGTATTACAGATGCCGATGGTAAAGCTTTATTTGTCGATATGGTTGATATTGCCAAAGCTAACGGTGATGGTTTCGTTTATTACAAATGGGCTAAGCCTGGTTTTGACGAACCTGTCGATAAAATTGGTTTTGTTAAGGGCTTTACCCCGTGGCAGTGGATTATTGGCTCAGGTACATATCTCGATGATATTGAAGCAACTTTCGCCAAACAACGTAATATGCTCATTATTGATAGCCTCATTATCGCCACGCTTATTATTCTTTTAAGCTATGTTATCGGTAATAGCATCTTAAAACCTACTCGCTCAGCCGCAGAATTAATGAAAGATATTGCACAAGGTGATGGTGATCTTACTAATTCCTTGGATGACACAGGTCACGATGAAATTTCTCGATTATCTAACTATTTTAATCATTTCACCGGTAAGATGCGCCAATCATTGCAAGATGTATCCAACAATACCGCACAAGTTTTAAATCATGCACATGCTGTTTCTGGTGCCAGCGATAGTGCTCAGGCTCTTATCCAAAACCAAAATGATATTACCACGCAAGTAGCTGCTGCTATGGAAGAAATGACCTCTCAGATCAAGGACGTAAGTGATAATGCCAGCTCTGCTGAACAGGCAGCAAACGATGCGCGAAATAACACCACTGATGGCAAAAAGATTATCTCGAGCACTATTACTCAAATGCAATCTCTGTCGACTAATATCGATGAGGTTAGTCATGTGGTCGCAAGCTTAGCATCTGAAAGTGACAATATTGGCTCAGTGCTCGATGTGATTAGAGGCATTGCTGAGCAAACGAATTTGTTGGCACTAAATGCCGCCATAGAAGCTGCACGCGCCGGTGAGCAAGGTCGTGGTTTTGCGGTAGTTGCTGATGAAGTGCGTACCTTGGCTAACCGTACAGAACAAAGTACCAATGAAATTCAGCAAATGATACAAAAGCTACAAACTGGCGCACAAGCCGCGGTTTCTGCGGTAAAAGTAAGCCAAGATATTTCGCAGCAAACAGTAGCTCAAACAGCAAAAGCGGATGATTCTCTTTCGGAAATTGACAGATTAATGGAAATTATTTCAGATATGAATACTCAAATTGCAAGGGCTACTGAGCAGCAGAGCGAAGCGGCTGATGAGGTTAACTTACGCATTAGTGATCTAGCAGGTATGACTGATGAGTCTCTTGTAACCACTCAACAACTAAGTGAAACTAGCCAGCAATTAAAAGCAAGCAGTAATAATATGTCTGAGGTAGTTGGTCGATTTAAAATAGCGTAACAAAGCACCAACAATAAAGAGCAGGCAAAAAAAAACCAGTAACGCTTGCTAGAAAGAAAGTGTTACTGGTAAACCATCAAAAAACTTTAAAATCGAATAAAAATTTAAAACCTAAAAGTGGTGCTTAGTGGTTATGTGTCCTGGAACATAACCACTAAGTTCCTTGCTTTGCACGTTACCTATTTAGTGAGAGAGCATTCACTGCCTAAGCAACGAAACAAATGATAATCATTCTCATTAAGTTAGTCAACATTATTTTAACAAATAATTTAAAATAATTATTTTTATTTCTTCAACTTAGCAAAAGCATCCGCGAAAGCGTTACCCATAGCGGCATTGTCTACTTTCTTACTTTTTGATTTATTATGTTTTACCTGTGGTTTGCTTTGATTATTCCTACCGTTTTCCTGATTTTTTTCTTTATTGCTCTCATGTTTACCATTACTTTTAGCTGAAGCAGGCTTACTAGTTTGTGCGCTAACCTGCTCTTCTAGACGCATAGTTAAGCTAATACGTTTTCGAGCTACATCTACCTCGACCACTTTCACTTTAACAACCTCGCCAGCCTTCACAATTTCACGCGGATCACTGATAAACTTATCTGTAATTGATGAAATGTGTACTAACCCGTCTTGATGCACGCCAATATCAACAAAAGCACCAAAGTTAGCCACGTTGGAGACCACTCCTTCAAGTATCATTCCCGGAATTAAATCTGCCATGGTATTTACACCCTCAGCAAAACTAGCGGTTTTAAATGCCGGTCTAGGATCTCTACTTGGTTTAGCTAACTCTTTAATAATGTCTTTAATCGTTATTTCACCGATATCATTATCAGTAAACTGAGTGATATCGAGAGATTGTAATTGCTCGTTGTTATTAAGTACTTTACTTACATCAAGCTGTAATTGACTGAGTATTTTCTCCACAACAGGATAACTTTCAGGATGAAGTGCTGACTGGTCTAGCGGATTATCACCGTCTGTAATCCGTAAGAAACCAGCGGCTTGCTCAAAAACTTTTGGTCCTAAGCGTGCAACTTTTTTCAACTGTTTTCTATTGGTAAATCGGCCTTGGCTATCGCGAAAAGCAACAATGTTACCAGCCATCGTTTTGTTTAGCCCAGAAACACGTGTTAATAACGCCGCTGAAGCACTATTTAGATCGACCCCAACCGCATTTACACAATCTTCAACAACATCATCAAGGGTTTTACTGAGCTGACTTTGGCTAACATCATGCTGGTACTGACCAACACCAATCGCCTTAGGATCAATTTTTACTAACTCGGCCAATGGATCTTGTAGACGTCGGGCAATAGAAACTGCGCCACGTAATGACACATCTAAATCAGGAAACTCATTCGCAGCAAATTCAGAAGCGGAATAAACTGAAGCTCCAGCCTCACTCACCACCATCTTAGTGAGTTGCATTTTGCTTTCGTCCGCTTTAAATGTTTGGATCACCTCAGCAACTAATTTGTCACTTTCTCGTGAGCCAGTACCATTCCCAATGGCCACTAATTCAACTTTATGCTGTCGGCAAATGTTAACAAGGGTACGCAGTGACTTATCCCAATGGTTTTGAGGGACATGAGGAAATATGGTGGCAGTATGTAATAATTTTCCTGTGCCATCGACAATGGCAATTTTACAGCCCGTTCTTAAACCTGGATCTAAGCCTAGAGTTACTTGAGGCCCAGCAGGTGCTGCCATTAATACATCAGTAAGGTTATTTGAAAAAACGTCTATCGCTTGTGTTTCGGCCTGCTCACGTAAACTCGTGATCAATTCATTAGTTAAACTGACATTTAATTTAGTTTTCCATGTTAATTGCACAACTTTCGTTAAAAATTCTGCCGCTGGTTGTTTACTACCCGGTGACAAACATTTAAGTGTTAAGTGCTCAATAAGAAGTTGTTCTGCACTATTAAACGTTGCAATACTTTGTCCTGGATCGACATCAATATTAAGCTGTAAAAAGCCTTCATTTCTACCGCGTAACATAGCTAACATACGATGAGAAGGTACTGTTTTCAGTTTTTCACTATGTTCAAAGTAGTCGCGAAATTTGGCGCCAGATCTTTCTTGGCCTTTAACAAGTTTACTGACTAAATGCGCCTGTTTTAGCAAATGACTACGTAGTTTGGCTAGTAGACTTGCATCTTCACTAAAACGCTCAGCTAAAATATAGCTCGCACCTTCGAGCACAGCTTTTACGTCTGAAAATCCTGCCGCTTCATTAATAAATTCGACTGCCTCCGTTGTTGGAGAAAGTTGCCAGTTATTAAAAAGCTTATTTGCTAAGGGTGTTATGCCCGCTTCACTGGCTATTTTACCTTTGGTACGGCGTTTTGGTTTATAGGGTAAATATAAATCTTCTAAGCGAGTTTTGTTATCTGCTTGTTTGATTGATCTTTCTAATTCAGCACTGAGCTTATCTTGTTGCTTTATGCTAACTAAAATCACTTGGCGACGATCTTCTAGTTCACGCAAATAGCTTAAACGCTGCGCTAAATGACGAAGATGGTTATCATCTAAACCTTGCGTTGCTTCTTTACGATAACGGGCAATAAATGGCACAGTTGCACCATCATCAAGTAGGGTAATAGCGGCATTAATTTGTACCGCGTTAACATTGAGTTCTTGAGCTATTTGCTCGGCAATAGTTAACATTGAAAGACAGTTCCAGCAGGATAATATGTTGGCCTGCATAATAACAGAAAACTGTTGAGACGAAAATTTTACTACTGACCGCAAGTTATACCAATACTTGGGCTATTTTCGATATTGTTAACAAAGTACTAATTTATTATGTAAAATAGCACGATGAAAAGATCAAATTATATAACTCGCGAAGGGTGGGACCGTTTAGATAAAGAACTTAAGTTTCTTTGGAAAGACGAGCGCCCAAAAATCACTCGCTCAGTCAGTGAAGCGGCCGCGCAGGGTGATCGCAGTGAAAATGCTGAATATATTTATGGCAAGCGCCGTTTGCGTGAAATAGATCGCCGAGTACGTTTCTTGATGAAGCGTACAGAAGATTTAACCATAGTATACCCCGACCCTCAGCAAGAGGGACGAGTCTTTTTTGGTGCGTGGGTCACCTTAATTAACGAAGATGATATTGAAGTGGTTTATCGTTTAGTCGGCCCTGATGAATGGGATGTCAAACGAGGAGAAATTAGTATCGACTCTCCGATGGCTCGTGCCTTATTAGGTAAAGCCGTAGATGATGAGATAGTAGTAAATGCTCCTGAAGGTGAACGCGTTTTTGATATAGTAAAAATTAGTTATAAGTTAACGAAATAACATTAATCGTAATACTGTCTTCATAATCAAATTAACTACTGATTTTCCTCACTTATTTCTCTTTCAAATCTAGAACTCGAATTTAGTAATCAAATTGTACACCCAAACGAATATTAGCACCGCGCAGCATCTCACTGCCATCTAACGTAACTGTATCTAAAGTGGTTGCCACATCAATATTAATAAACTTCATCACGGTCACTCCAGCATTTACATAGGCAAGCTTTGTACCCGCTAAGTTACGGCTAAAGCCTAAACGAGCACTAGGTAGCCACCAACTATCTGCCGCATATCCGCCTGTCAGTGTGAACCATTGGTAATTATCACGCATTGGATCTTCAACTGCATTAGCATCTAATTCAAGGTTTAAACTCCAGTTACGTTGATCAGTAAAAATACCGGCCTCTAACTTCAATTGACGCTCCATCGTATAAGAGCTTTGCTCATTAAGCTGACTCAATATGTTTAATGACGTAAATGATCCTCTATCGAATTCAGGAAATTCATAGGTGCGTTCAAAGAGACTGCTTAGAGAAGCACCCACCTGATAATGCTCTGCCGCCCAAACAATGCCTAAATCTACATCAAAACCATTTTGGTAGATAAAATCAGCATTTTTAATGTCATCAAACAATTCTTCTGTATCGGTAATCTCTCCAATACGGGTACTGGTGTGGGTTAAACCAACTCGATAAAAGATAGGCTTGACGCCCAAATATAAATCACCAGCATCACTATGTAATACATTACGACTATAAGATAAGGAAAACTGTGCTATTTTGGTCGCCTTCACCAATAACAAACTATCATTGTCGACCGACATTTTAATCCTTTTATTCGCAGGGTCATAAAAGAGGGTAATACCATCAGATAGGTCTATCTCTTGTATAGGATCATTTTCATCAAA
This sequence comes from uncultured Colwellia sp., assembly GCA_913058405.1. Classification (GTDB taxonomy): domain Bacteria; phylum Pseudomonadota; class Gammaproteobacteria; order Enterobacterales; family Alteromonadaceae; genus Colwellia. The sequence continues at coordinate 20,025 of CAJXRC010000023.1, forward strand.
ATCAGGAATTGTTTTCAATTGCGCTTTGGCATAATCTGAATCGAGGGTTATTTCTTCAAAAATCCCCACAGCTTTTGAGTTACCTTTATATGCCATGCCTAATAATAAAGTACCGCCAAAAAAATCTTCATTCAGTACAAAACTAGCCTCACTTGCTATTTCCGCCTTGCCATAGCCTTCTGCTGTAATTAAGGCGAGTAAACCTGCAGTGGTCACGACTTTTGTTTTAATAACATCAAGGCGATCTTCTAGTTCAGGATACTCAACAAAAAGATCTTCCCATTGATAATCCCTATCAGGGTTTTCTGGGCTAGGGGGAGGTTCGCTACCAGCACCGTCATCAGCTTCACTGGGGGGATTAAATAGTAAAGATAACTCATCAATTTTGTAAAATAATTCATCTAAATCGCCATACTCAATACCGCCGCCTATTTCAAAAGAACCACCTGTCATCACATGAGGATCTTTACGTGCAACAATGAGTGCTGCAGCGGCAGGATTGCCGCCATTTGACAGTGATTTTTGTGAATAATTTTGACTCGCACTGCGTGGCTGAATATCTGCCGACACAGAGTAACTTAATGTAGAGAGACTAAGAAAAGTAATTATTGCAACTAAGCCATTGTGCTTAGCTGCAGCTTCGAGGAAGTAGCTTTTTAATAGTTTTAATAAGAATAATGGCAAAATATCGTCCCTGTTCAGCTATTACTGTAGATAATTGTATTATTAATAACCTACTTTAACATGTCGTGCACAACAGAACACAGGTAAAAGAATTAAATTACAAAGTCATAACAACTTTAGACTGTGCTCCTTCCATTACTAAATATTATTTACCCAAACGGTTTTATTTCACTCGTCGACTTCTAATCGGTATCTGACAAACATCGAGTACAGGAGGTGGTTTTTTATAGAAAAAAGCATTGTCACGTGCACGACGTTTCACTAGTCGCTCAGCAAACTTTGTTGACTCGGTATTCTCAACTTCAATATGAATTTGATCTGCTTTTGCCACGTCACTCATCAATTGCATACTGATTATTTTAGTAAAGTCACGATGATCCACAGCATAATCACCTTCTACAGCTTCAGTTCGTTGTATTGCTTGGATATGTTGCATACCGTAAACCACACGACCAAAAATAGTCATAATACGATCTAAATACCTTGGCGCTTGACCAATAACAAAATAGAAATGACTCGATGCTGAATCTTCTTCATTATTTCTAGCCATTGCAACAGTGCCTGGGCAGTGTGTTAACCAAGCGCTACCTGAATTGCCGTCATTACTAGCTTGGTAGCCAAGAGCAAAACTGTCTTTAAAACCAGTCTGTTCGACAAACAAATCATTTTCCTGAACCTCTGTGTATGTCCAATTTTTATCTGTTTGCCATTCGGATTCCATCGCCAGCAATGGTACCGAGCGATCTTTTTTACTGCCATCTTTCGGTCCCGCTTGAGCGACAAAACCATCGATTACCCGATAGAAACTTGTTTGGTCATAAAAGCCTTGTTGGGTTAGCTGACTGAACTGAGCAACATGCTTAGGGGAAAATTGAGGGGCTAATTCAATCACTACTTTGCCATGAGGCAAGGTTAATAATACCGTATTTTTTAGTGGTAATTCACGCCAAATAGAGTCTGCTGAGTTATCGGCACCGCAGGCATTAATAAAAAATAACGTTGTTAACGTCAGGATACTTTTCAAATAAGCTGTCATAACAGAGCCTTTATCTATTTTAAGGGAATACCAAGTCCATTAAGTTATTTCCCACTCAGCGAGAATTAAAAGGTTTACAGGCAAGGCATTGATTGAAGAGAATGGTTACTCCCTTATCAAAATCAATAACGCTGTATGTGAACCTTTTAAACTCGCCCTTTGGGAGTTTGTCACCGGCCCATTAACAGCGATAAATTTAATGGAATTGGTATATGTAAATTAAATGCTATCATAGCCGCCTTAAAAATTTAACTAATACCAACCCGACTAACTAAGTGATCTTTTTAAATGGTCTAAATAGTCAATAACATCGTTGCTTTCAATCTCAATAGCCAGCTATTGCTCGTTCAAGCGCCTTATTATTGAAAATTTATTCTCATTAAAATTTGAACCATTAATTAATCTGATTGGTATAAATCATCTTGGAGTATTTCGTGAACAAAAGCCTTATCACTAACCTTATTGCATTAGCTTGTACAATAGGGGGCTATGTTAGCGAGCATCATATTCTTTTCACCTTAGGCCTTTTTGCCTTATCAGGCGCAATCACTAACTGGCTTGCCGTATACATGTTATTTGAAAAGGTACCATTATTGTATGGCTCAGGTGTGATTCCAGCACGTTTTGAAGAGTTCAAAGTTGCTATTCGTCAGTTGATGATGGAACAATTTTTCACCGAGCAAAACATTGACCGATTTCTTTCTGATAGTTCAGGTAAAGCCAGTACCCTTAATTTAGCACCTGTCATCGAGAAAATTGACCTATCTCCCGCCTTTGATAGTTTAGTTTCAGTTATTGAAAGCTCTTCATTTGGCAGCATGCTGGCCATGGTAGGTGGCAGTGAGGCATTACAGCCTATGAGAGAACCCTTTATTGAGAAAATGAAACTCTCCATACAAGACATCGCACAAAGTGAGCAATTTAATACCTTGTTACGCGAAGAATTAGAACAACCAGATATCATTTCCGGCATGCGGGACAAAGTCAGCGATATTATTGAAAAACGACTTAATGAATTAACGCCACAATTGGTTAAAGAAATTGTTCAGAAAATGATAAAAAAACATCTGGGCTGGCTAGTCGTTTGGGGAGGCATATTTGGCGGTGTTATCGGCGTAATTGCTGCGATTACGAATAATTTTTAGTTCGCTCTTAGACCAATAGAACCTTCTTATTTGATAGATAATTTTGCACTTATAAAATAAAGACTAGAATCCGTACAAATTAATCTTACTTTTGTCACTATATGGCATAAAAATCACTTTAATTACGCCCTAACTTTACGTTATGCTTGAGTGATTAAAAATTAGAGAGTTTGAACTCATAAGTGCGATGATGCCTTATGAAGGTAATTCTCTTCAACCATAAGGTAAACTTCTGTCATGTTTGGTAGTTTAAAGGCTTTGCCTGCCGATCCAATTCTTGGATTATTAGCTAAATATAAAAAAGATAACAACCCAAATAAAATTGATTTGGGTGTTGGCGTATTCAAAAACGAAGCAGGTCATACTGCCGTTTTAGATTGTGTAAAAAAAGCTGAACAACATCGTACCAATACCGAAGACAGTAAAGTTTACATTGGCCCAACAGGCTCACCTGTCTTTAATGACGAAATGGCTAAACTTATTTTTGGCGCTGAGCATAAAGTATTAAATGAAAATCGTGCTCGCACCATTTCAACCCCTGGTGGTACTGGTGCTTTACGTGTTGCTGCAGAATTTATTAAATCTTGCAAAGCTGGCGCTACTATCTGGGTAAGCAACCCAACATGGGCAAACCATACTGGTTTATTCGCCGCTGCAGGTTTAAACGTTAAAACATATCCTTATTACGATTATGAGAACAAAAGCTTAGACTTTGACGGTATGTTAAATGCCCTTAAAGAAGTTAGTAGTGATGATGTTGTGTTATTACACGCTTGTTGTCATAACCCAAGCGGTATGGACTTAAACAATAAACAATGGCAACAAGTTGCTGAAGTCGCCAAAAATGTTGGTTTCACGCCATTAATTGATATGGCTTACCAAGGATTTGGCTCAGGTTTAGACGAAGATGCTTACGGTTTACGTCTAATGGCTGAAACAGTCAAAGAAATGATTGTTTGTAGTTCATGTTCTAAAAACTTTGGTTTATACCGAGAACGCATTGGTGCTTGTACCATTATTGGCGAATCAAGCATTGCCGTTGATATTGCTAATTCTGTTTTACTTTACGTTGTTCGTGTTATCTACTCTATGCCACCAGCACATGGTGCCGCTATTGTTGAAACTATCTTAAGCTCAGATGAGCTACGTAACGAGTGGTATACTGAATTAAAAGCAATGCGTGACCGTATCAATGGCAACCGTACATTAATCGTTGATAAGCTTATTGAAAATGGCGTTACCCGTGATTTTAGCTTTATCAGCCGTCAAAAGGGTATGTTCTCTTTCTTAGGGCTTACTCCTGAGCAAGTTCAACAATTACAAGACGAATACAGTATTTATTTAGTTGGTTCTAGCCGTATGAGTATTGCAGGCATTGCCAATAGCAATGTTGATTACCTAGCACAATCTATCGCTAAAGTACTCTAGTAAACAGTAAGAGCCATGTCTTAACATGGTAAAAAATCTGGCTGAGCTTTTTTTATTCTAATAGAGTAAAATAAGCTTCAGCCTTTTTTGTTGGCTGCAATTTATTCCCAAGCTGGCTAATTAATGACTCATCTTGGTACAACTTAATATGTGATTCAAGGAAACCCCTGTGATTGTTCCCGGTAATTTATTTATTCTTTCGGCGCCAAGTGGTGCAGGAAAATCAAGCCTTATCAATGCATTGCTAAAAACAGATAACCAAGCTTCAGCAAGACCTATGCAGGTATCTATCTCCCATACAACTCGAGATGCCCGTCCAGGAGAAAATAATGGCGAGCATTATCACTTTGTTAGCGTTGCTGAGTTTAAAAAACAAATCAGCCTTAACGCTTTTTATGAGTACGCTGAGGTTTTTGGTAACTATTACGGTACGTCAGAAGCCGCTATTGATGCGCAACTTTCTCAAGGTATCGATGTTTTTCTTGATATTGATTGGCAAGGCGCTCAACAAGTTCGCATGAAAAAACCTGGTGTGACAACTATCTTTATTAGCCCACCTTCTAAAGAAGAGTTAGAAAGCCGCTTAAGAGGCCGTGGCCAAGATAGTGAAGAAGTAATAGCTAGTCGCATGGCACAAGCGCAAGCTGAATGTTCTCATTATAATGAATTTGATTACGTTATTGTTAATGACGATTTCGATCAAGCATTGCTTGATCTCACGACCGTTGTAAATAATCAGCGCCTTAAATGTCGTCAGCAAAGCATCGCGCAGCAAAGCTTATTTAGCAAACTTCTGAACATTGAAGCAGTAGAGCCGACATAATAGACAAAAATCTCTCTCCTTGTATAGGGTATCGCTTGCTTAATTAGTGAGTGGGCAGTAAACTACGCAGCTATTTTATAAGTTGTTTTATTAGTTGGAGTGCCCAGATGGCTCGCGTAACTGTTGAAGAGGCCGTAGATAAAGTCGGCAATCGTTTTGATTTGGTGCTAGTTGCATCACGTCGTGCTCGTCAAATTGCAACGGGTGGAAAAGATCCATTGGTTGATGTCGAAAATGACAAACCAACGGTAATTGCTTTGCGTGAAATCGAAGCTGGCTTAATTACTACAGACATTATGAATACTTCTGATCGTGCACAACAAATCCAGCAAGATACTGCTGAATTAGATGCTGTTGCAGCGATTGTTGGTGGTCAACAAGACGAATTAAGCTAATATAAATACCTTCTCTTTTGAGAAAAAATTTATGTAAGCTCTTAAAAGCGCGTACCTATTCTGCCTAATATCAGAAAATAGGGTACGCGTTTTTTTATTACTTAAATTTAATTTTTTCTTCGTAAATGGAACGTATCGCCACATATTCTAATAAAACTTCAATCAATGCCTCCCCTCTAGCCCTTTTAATGCTTTCTGAAGCGTGCGTTTCGAGGTAACATTAGTAATATACTAGGGTATATACTCGAATTACCCTCACTTCCCCTTCAATTTGGAGTTTTAGGTGTACTTATTTGAACCTTTAAAAGAACTTAGCTCTACTTATCTATCAAAAGTACAAATTGATTTGCTAAAACACGCTTACATCGTTGCGCGTGATGCTCATGATGGTCAAATGCGATCCAGTGGTGATCCGTATATAACTCACCCAGTTGCTGTCGCTATTAATTTAGCCCAGATGAACTTAGACCATGAAACCCTCATGGCCGCATTACTGCACGATGTTATCGAAGATACTGAAGTTACTAAAGACGAATTAGCTGAACTTTTTGGTCATACCGTTGCTGAACTCGTTGAAGGTGTTAGTAAACTCGACAAGCTAAAATTTGATAACAAAGAAGAAATGCAAGCGGAGAACTTTCGTAAAATGGTACTTGCCATGGTGCAAGATATCCGTGTTATTTTAATTAAACTTGCTGATCGCACTCATAACATGCGTACTTTAGGTGCTTTACGACCAGATAAACGTCGTCGAATTGCCCGCGAAACATTAGAGATTTATGCGCCCATTGCTAACCGATTAGGTATTCATGATATAAAAAATGAGTTAGAACTACTCGGCTTTGAAGCGCTATACCCTATGCGCTCTCGTGCTTTAAGATCTGCTGTAAAAAGTGCACGAGGTAATCGTAAAGCGATTATCGATAACATTGAAAAAGAAATCGTAGCACGTCTAGCTGAAAGCGGCATTGATGCGCAAATTATTGGCAGAGAAAAACACCTCTACTCAATTTATCGTAAAATGCTCAATAAAGAGTTAATGTTCAATGAAGTTATGGACATCTACGCTTTCCGCGTTATCGTGCATGATAAAATTGATAACTGTTACCGTGCGTTAGGCGCCATGCACAACCTCTACAAACCTATTGGAACTCGTTTTAAAGATTACATCGCCATCCCAAAAACCAATGGTTATCAATCACTGCATACTTCATTAATTGGTCCGCATGGCATTCCAGTAGAAATTCAAATCCGTACCCACGATATGGACCAAATGGCCGACAAGGGTGTTGCTGCTCATTGGTTATACAAACAAGATGGCGATAACACCGGCACTACGGCACAAATGAAAGCCCGTCGTTGGATGCAAAGTTTACTAGAGCTGCAACAAAGTGCTGGTAGTTCTTTTGAGTTTATTGAAAACGTAAAATCTGACTTATTTCCTGAAGAAATTTATGTCTTCACCCCAGACGGTCGTATTATTGAACTGCCAATGGGCGCAACAGCAATTGATTTTGCTTATGCAGTGCACACTGATGTCGGTAATTCATGTGTCGGTGTTAAAGTTGACCGTAAACCTTATCCAATGAGCCGGCCCATCGACTCTGGCCAAACGATTGAAGTGATTACTTCAGCGTCAGCTAGACCAAATGCAACTTGGTTAAACTTCGTTGTTACTGCTAAAGCTCGTTTACAAATCAGAACTTATTTAAGAAGTTGTGAAAAAAATGAGTCTCATGCTTTAGGTTTACGTTTATTAAGTCACGCACTGGGTAAAACTAAACTCGAAGATTTAGCCCAAGAAAAAATCGACGAAGTGGTACAGAAAAGCGGCAACGGTACTTTTGAAGAGCTATTAACTAACATAGGTTTAGGTAATGCCCTGAGTATAGGTATTGCTAGACAATTAACCGATGGTTTTACCGAAGATAACGAACCGACCAGCAGTACTAAGACCAAAATGCCAATAAAAGGTACTGAAGGTATGTTAGTGAGTTACGGTAAATGTTGTCGTCCTATCCCTGGCGATGCTATTTTAGCTTACCTAAGTCCGGGTAAAGGTTTAATGGTTCATCAACAAGGTTGTCGAAATATTAAAGGTCACGACCAAGGCAGCTTATTCCCGGTCAAATGGGACAGCGATATCGATAAAGAATTTATTGCTAAGTTGCGAGTAGAGATCATTAACCATCAAGGTGCATTAGCATTATTAACCAATGCCGTAGCAAAGTGTGGCTCTAATGTTCACAACCTAAACTCTGGTGAAAAAGAAGCAGGTTTATACGTAATAGACATGGAAATTACTTGTCGAGATCGTATTCACTTAGCCGACATTATTCGAAAAATTAAAGTTATGATTGATGTTCAACGCGTCATTCGAAATAAATAAACCGTTATTACAGAAGCCCTCAAAGGCTCTTTAAAGGTTACTACTAAAGGAAAGATTATGAAAAGCATTATCAGTACAGACAAAGCACCTAGCGCCATTGGCCCATATAGCCAAGCAGTGAAAGTAAACAATACTGTTTATTTATCAGGCCAAATTCCTCTTGTTGCTGAAACAATGACAGTAATTGAAGGTGGCTTTGCTGAACAAGCAGAACAAGTATTTAAAAACCTAGTTGCCGTATGTGAAGCAGCTGGTGGCGATATTAACGATATGGTTAAAGTAAATATATTCTTAACAGACTTAAGTAACTTCGCCACTGTTAACGATACTATGAGTCGCTACTTTAGCAAGCCTTACCCAGCAAGAGCTGCGATACAAGTATCTAAGTTACCAAAAGACGTTGATATTGAAATTGATGGTGTAATGGAACTTCCTAGCGTTAACTAAAAATATGCTTCATGAATGAAAATTAGTCGGCATTGTCTGCGCTGTTCGTCTAAATCACTTATAGATATAAGCTCAATAGACTCACAGCTTGACGGCTTTGCCTAACTAACATTCATTTTGCCTATTTGGTTGGCCCAAGTTAAGTTTACGTGACTAATAAAAGCCACATATCAGCTCAAAATTATTTAAAAGATTAAAAAATGACTCCAGAAAGATTAGAACGTATTAATACCATGTTAGACAAACGCCAACCTGATTTAACGGTTTGCATGGAAGGTTTACACAAATCTCATAACTTAGCCGCCGTAGTTCGCACTTGTGATGCTATTGGTATTAGTGATGTTCATGCAGTCTGGAAGAGTGAAGAGGCAGAAGTACGCGGTGGTAGTGCCGCAGGTAGCCAAAATTGGATTGATGTCCATAATTATCATAAAACAGCCGATGCCATTGCAGCGTTAAAAGCACAGGGCATGCAAGTATTGGTCACTAACTTGTCTGATACTGCTGTTAATTTTACCGAGATTGATTATACCAAACCCACCGCCATTATTTTAGGCCAGGAGAAGTTTGGCACCTCAGAAGAAGCACTTGAGCTAGCTGATCAACATATTGTTATTCCCATGGTTGGCATGGTGCAATCACTGAATGTTTCGGTTGCTTGTTCGGTGGTTTTATACGAAGCGCAACGCCAGCGCGCTGCAGCGGGTATGTATGATCAACCCAGCTTGAGCAATGAGCGTCGTCAACGTACTTTATTTGAAGGTGGTCACCCTATCTTTGCAGAAGCCTGTCAACGCAAGGGGTTACCTTACCCAGAAATTGATGAAGCCGGCCAAATTGTCGCTGATGAAAAATGGTGGCAAAAAATGCAAATGAACAAAAAAGCATGGCAACACATTGATGACTAAGTATTAGGGACCGCTTTATGCCACTAGAAGCGTTAAGCCGATTATCACAAGTTCCTCTGAGTACTCTCAAAGGTGTCGGACCTAGTTTAGCGGAAAAACTAGAGAAAATTGGCTTGCTATCAGTGCAAGATATGCTTTTTCATCTGCCTTTACGGTATGAAGATAAAACACGAGTTACCACAGTACGTGACTTATTAGTGGGTACCTCAACCAATATTATTGGTGAAATAACGGATAACCAGATCACTCACGGCAAACGTAGAATGCTGGTGGTTACTCTCCATGATGGTACTGGTAGTATTCAACTATGTTTTTTCAGTTTCTCTGCCAGCCAAAAAAATAGCTTAGCTATTGGCAAAACCATACGCTGCTACGGCGAAGTAAAACGTGGTCCACGTGGTTATCAAATTGTTCACCCCGAATATAAATCCCTTGATGATGATATAGAATTAACTTCCGTTGAAGAAACATTAACGCCTGTTTATCCTAGCACTGATGGGTTAAGGCAAGTTTCCCTACGTAGCTTAACAGAACAATCCTTGATTCGATTACAGCGAGGGCAAGTAGAAGAGTTATTACCTGCTACTATTTTTAACGAGCAATATTCTCTCAGTGAAGCATTAACTATCATTCATCGACCGCCACCCGATGTATCGGTTGAGCAATTAGAGCAAGGTCGCCACCCTGCTCAGCAACGATTAATTAAAGAAGAATTACTTGCCCACAATTTAAGCATGCTTAAACTTAGGCAAAATAGTGATGTTCATGATGCGGTATCACTGTTAGGTGATGACAAAGTAAATCAAAAATTCTTGAATGCCTTACCTTTTTCACCCACCAATGCACAAGCACGCGTTGTTGATGAAATAAAAACTGACTTAGCTAAAGTTCAACCTATGATGCGTTTAGTTCAGGGCGATGTTGGCTCAGGAAAAACCTTAGTTGCTGCGCTTGCTGCCTTAACTGCCATCAGTCAGGGTTACCAAGTAGCATTGATGGCTCCCACAGAAATATTGGCCGAACAACACGCGATAAACTTTGCTAACTGGTTTACACCACTTGATATTAGTGTCGGTTGGTTGGCTGGTAAAACTAAAGCAAAGGCTAAAAGGCTCGCTCTTGAGCACATTGCCAGTGGCGAGATGCAAATGGTGATCGGCACACATGCCCTCTTTCAAGCTGATGTGGTCTTTAAGAACCTAGTCTTAGTTGTTATTGATGAGCAGCACAAGTTTGGTGTTCATCAACGACTGACATTACGTGAAAAAGGTATTTTCGATAATAAATACCCACATCAATTGATCATGACGGCAACGCCTATTCCACGCACATTAGCCATGACTGCTTATGCCGATTTAGATACTTCAATTATTGACGAACTTCCTCCTGGTCGTACCCCAATAAATACGGTTGCCTTGCCCGACTTGCGCCGCGGAGATGTCATTGAACGAATACGCCAAGGTTGTGTAAACGACGGCAGACAAGCCTATTGGGTGTGTACCTTAATCGAAGAATCTGAAGTATTACAATGCCAAGCAGCTGAAGACACTGCACTGTTATTGCAAGAGCAACTACCTGAATTAAAAATTGGTTTAGTGCATGGCAGAATGAAGGCCATTGAAAAACAGGAAGTTATGGATTCCTTCAAGGCAGGTGATTTACACCTACTCATTGCCACTACGGTAATTGAAGTAGGTGTTGATGTACCTAATTCCAGCTTAATGGTAATAGAAAACCCAGAGCGCTTAGGGTTAGCACAACTGCATCAATTACGTGGCCGTGTTGGCCGTGGTTCAGTCGCCTCTTTTTGCGTGTTATTGTATAAAGCGCCCTTATCAAAAACAGCCACTAAACGTTTAGCCGTGTTACGTGAAAGTAATGATGGTTTTGTGATTGCAGAAAAGGATCTTGAAATTCGTGGCGCCGGTGAACTGCTTGGTACTCGACAAACAGGGCTAGCACTGCTGAAAATTGCAGACATAGTACGTGATGGTTACCTAATACCTGAAATAAAACAACAAGCATACTTATTGTCTCGCCAACAACCTGAGTGTGCCCAAGCGCTAATACAGCGATGGTTAGGCAATAAAGAGCGCTACACCAACGCCTAAGGCTAATTCCCTAAAGAAAGTATCTACAAAAACGCTGTGGGTAAGCGATTCACAATGATAGTTAACGTTATACCAATTTGATTAAATATCTTCCCAACTCAGAGCTGTGTTTGATGTGCAATAACAAGGCAAATTTGTTTAGGTCTAGTCATTCTAAATCGAATAAATTTAAC
>CAJXRC010000024.1 GCA_913058405.1 uncultured Colwellia sp.
ACGAGATCTAGTACGGTCTCGTGGGCTCGGAGATGTGTATAAGAGACAGGACAATGGTTGTTCCATTCTTCAATTTAATAACGCGGCATAAATTACTTTTAAACCCATCGAAGAAGCGCTTGAGCAATCTCACTACTTCGTTGCAGCTATTTGTAAGGGAATAACCATTACTAAATAACTGCGCCTTGTATTGAAATCGCACAAGCACTCTGAAACCTACATCTTGAATGGTAATGGGTATATGACATAAATAGGTGTTTTTTATGAATATAAGCTTACGCCTGTAACAAAACTGTAATGAATGTGTTGTAGAATCTCTCGCTATTAGTCCTACTACCCAACAATTTAAAATTTAATTATCTAGGAATATTTATGAAACTGGTTAAAAGCTGTATTGCAATGACTCTTTGTTCTCTATTATCAGCGCCAACATTTGCAGCTGATAAAGCATCTGAGAAGACACAGGAGCAACAAGATGTTATCGATTTTTACGGTAAATTAAATATTTCACTTCAGGCGTCAGAAGAAAAAGGTGAGTCTTTTAATGAACTAAAAAGCAATGCATCTAGAGTGGGTGTAAAAGGTAAGTATGAATTAGATCATGACCTAACGGCTATTTATAAGCTGGAATGGCAAGTAAATGTGAATGATGATAGCAAGGATACATTGACTGCGCGTAATCAGTGGGTGGGCGTAAGAGGTGGATTTGGTGAGGTTACTGTTGGTCGTTCAGATACAACACTAAAAGTTTCACAAGGAAAATTCGACTTATTCAATGATTATGAAGCTGATTTAAAACACCTTTTTATCGGTGAAAACCGTGTAGCTGATTCTATTACTTATAAATCCCCCGTTTTTAATAACCTTCAATTGTTAACAAGTTATATTATTTCTGATGATATCGAAGCCGATGATCCATATTCTATTGGGGTATTTTTTGGTGATTTAAACTTGAAAAAGACTGATTTTTTCTTATCTGTTGCTCATGATGAAAACATGCCAGTTAAATTTAAACCAGTTGATTCAGGTGAAAGTTCACGAACTGAGGCATTAGCCAATACGCGTGTAACAGGTATGTATAAATTTGGTGATTTACGTTTAGGGGCAATGTTTGTAGATACAGAAGTTGTCAATACAGGTAAATCTGAAACAGGTTATGCCGCTAATGCTTCTTATAAAATAGGTAAGTTATTAGCGAAGGTTCAATATCAAGAGTTTTCAGGTGCTGATTCGATAAGTGTTGGTGCAGACTATAAATTAGGTAAGAACACGAAAGTATATGCCTGGTTTACAGATAGGGAAGGTAATCAAGTTACTTCAAATGATGATGGTATTGATTATATTCTAGCCACTAAAGGTCAGTACTTTGCTTTTGGCATGGAACAAAAGTTTTAAGTTAGCTCTCTAAATCAATCATGGCCGTTAATTTCCTCGAAATTAACGGCTTTTTTGTAGGTGTATACTTGCTAAAGCGTTATGCTTGTTTGATAATTTTGTTTTTGTCATAAAACTGTCACTTAACTTCTGCACAATGACTTATCAAGTGTGAATTTTTGTTAATGTTTGTTTTATTAACAGTGGATTGCATCAGTTAGTTATATTATTAGGATGTTTACATGAGTAGAAAAATTTTAGTCGTTGAGGATGAGACCCCTATCAGGGAGATGATTAGTTTTGTATTGGATCAAAATGGGTTTAATGCGATTGAAGCTTGTGACATTGAACAAGCTCTTGCTAAAGTTCATGAACCTTACCCTGATTTAATCCTACTTGACTGGATGCTGCCTGGTGGCACTGGTGTCTCGTTAGCAAAAAAATTAAAACAAAATGAATATACTCGAAACATCCCAATCATTATGCTGACAGCTCGAAGCGATGAAGATGATAAAGTAAAAGGTTTTGAAGCTGGTGTTGATGACTACGTAACTAAGCCCTTTTCACCTAAAGAACTCATTGCTCGTATCAAAGCTGTAATTCGTCGTGTTTCTCCAACCTCTCTTGAAGAAGAAGTTGACTTTCATGGTCTTAAACTTGATCCCGTTGCTCATCGTGTAGCGATCAATGGTAATAGCTTAGATTTGGGTCCTACAGAGTTTCGCTTATTGCACTTTTTTATGACTCACCCTGAAAGAGTATATTCACGTGAACAGTTACTTGATAATGTTTGGGGTACAAATATTTACGTTGAAGACCGGACTGTTGATGTTCATATCAGACGTTTACGTAAAGCCATCTCAGGTGAAGGGCATGAAGACTTTGTTCAAACCGTTCGCGGCGCAGGTTATCGTTTCTCGAGTAAACTAAAAAAAGCTAGTTAATATTAACTACTCCCCTGTTGGAAAGTAATTAGGCAAGTATGCATTTTCGTTTATCTTTTATAAATATTATTTATCGCTTATTGGGTTTGTTAGTGGCAAGTGCTTTTGTCGGCTGGCTATTCGGTTATGTTTTGTTAGTAATGCTTGCTACCAGCATATTTTTATTGGTCTGGCATTATCATCATTTATTTAAATTAATCAATTGGCTCTGGCAATCTAAAGCTTTATCTCCGCCACAAGCAAAGGGGGTTTGGGGATATTTATATGATGGTTTATATCGGCAAGTTAAGCAGCAGCGTAATAAGCAGAAACAATTAAATGAAAAAATACGACGTTTTCGAGATGGTGCAGAGGCGCTTCCTGATGCGGCATTGATGTTGTCTGAGGAACTTACTATTGAGTGGGGAAATAAAAAAGCACAACGCCTATTAGGGGTTCGTTGGCCAGAAGATTTTGGTCAGCGTATCGATAACTTACTTAGGGCTCCCGAATTCTCTGATTATTTAGCTCATGAAAACTTTGAATATCCTTGTTTATTAGTATCCCCCATTCATTCAGACATTCAACTTGAAATACGGTTGATGGCATATGGTAGTGAACATGTATTACTCTTGGCTCGAGATATCTCTAATCTTCAACGTTTAGAAGATATGCGTCGTGATTTTGTTGCCAATGTTTCTCATGAATTGAAAACTCCGTTAACCGTTGTGCGTGGCTATGTTGAAATGATTCAAGCTTCACAAGAATCGTTTGATCCTCATTGGCAAAAAGCATTCCAAACGATTGAAGGTCAAGTATCACGTATGGATCGCTTAGTCGAACAATTACTAAATTTAGCTAAAGTAGAAAATAATAGTGATGATGAAAAACAACGTGTCGATATGGCGCAGTTAATTCACACATTAGTTGATGAAATTACTTGGCTTAATCAAGATAAACAGCACCAAATTAGTTTGGATATTTCTACTGATGTATTTGTTTTAGGGTTTGAAACTGAACTTAAAAGTGCCTGTGCTAACCTTTTATCTAATGCTATCGCTTACACGCCACCGAACGGCAATATTGACGTCAGTTGGCGTCTAATGGGCAATAAAGCTGTTTTCTCCGTTAAGGATAATGGTGATGGTATTAAACCTGAGCATGTTAATCGTTTAACTGAACGCTTTTATCGTATAGATAGATCTCGTTCTAGAGACACGGGTGGCTCTGGTTTAGGTTTGGCAATTGTTAAGCACGTTTTACATCATCATCAAGCCGAATTAGTAATTAATAGCCACTGGGGACAAGGCAGTGAATTTTCAATTCATTTTGATCCAAGTACCTTGTCAAACAGCCCGCGATAATTAAGCGCTACTAAACGTTAATTTCCAGAATCTCGTCATAATACTGTCATAAAACGGACATATAATTGTCATGTTCACTTCGTATAGTGTGACCAATCAAACAGTTCAAGCTCTTATTGGAGAGACCATGAGTTTAAAAAAAGTTATAAGTATTATTAGTTTATCAAGTATGGTTAGTTTATCTGCCTTTGCTCTTGATGATAATTTACCAGAATATAAAAAAGTCAGTGGAATTTCTGGCAATGTATCTTCAGTTGGCTCTGATACCTTAGCGAATATGATGACTTTTTGGGCAGAAGATTTTAAACGTACTTATCCCAATGTAAATGTACAAATTCAGGCTGCTGGCTCCTCGACAGCGCCACCTGCTTTAACTGAAGCTACTTCTAATCTTGGCCCTATGAGTCGTAAAATGAAAATGCGTGAGATTGAAGCATTTCAAAAACGTTATGGCTATAAACCGACTCGAGTGCGTGTTGCTATAGATGCCTTGGCTGTTTTTGTTCATAAAGATAATCCATTGGAAGGATTAACAATTGCACAAGTTGATGCTGTATTTTCTAATAACCGTAAATGTGGTGCTGATAAAGATATTGATCGTTGGGGTGACCTTGGCTTGTCGGGTGCATGGACAGGCAAGGATGTGCAGCTTTATGGAAGAAACTCAGTTTCCGGTACCTATGGTTATTTTAAGAAGAAAGCACTATGTAAAGGTGATTTTAAAAACAGTGTTAATGAGCAACCTGGTTCAGCATCAGTTGTACAGTCGGTATCGGCTTCACTAAATGGAATAGGCTATTCAGGTATTGGTTACCGAACATCTGGAGTACGAGCTTTACCATTATCTAAAAAAGGCCAAGTGTTTATTGAAGCTAATATGGAAAATGCGATTTCAGGCAAATATCCGCTATCTCGTTATTTATACGTATATGTTAACAAGCACCCAAATAAAGCTCTTCCGCCAATGGAAGCCGAATTTTTGAAAATGATTTTGTCAAAAACAGGTCAAGCGATTGTTGAAAAAGATGGTTATATACCTCTACCAAATAAAGTAGTCGCTAAAGAATTTAAAAAGTTAGGCCTATAAAAGCTACCTATCATTAGTTTCTTTTAAAAGGGTAAGCCTTAATTTGGCTTACCCTTTTTTATTCACTTCTACTTAATTCATAACCTTTTCAGCAATATTCAGTTGTGCCTGCAAAGTATCATTCGTTAAAATATATATAATTAATCAGTTTCATTGATATACCCAAGCCACTTGGAAATTCTCGAATTCAGCAAGACGAGAAGTGTGCCGAATACTAGGCTGAAAATGTGTGGTGTGGTCATTCCCCGTCACCATTTTATAACAACGTAGTTGGTCGCTTATCGCCTTGCCCTTTGCGAGCACGGGTAGAAAACGACTACGGCGTGATGATTCATCATTAGGGAATAACTCTTAATGATAATTCATGCCTTGTATTCGTCTCCTACCCGAGCTCCGAAACATGCATTTTCAAGTCGTTTGGGTATATAATGCAATTTAGCTTTTGTTGTCGCTTATTTTAAAGGAAAAGTATGGAAATTATTTTAGCTAATCCTCGTGGTTTTTGTGCGGGTGTTGATAGAGCCATTAGTATTGTCGAACGTGCTTTAGATTTATTTGGTGCACCTATCTATGTGCGTCATGAAGTTGTTCATAATAAGTTTGTCGTCGATGGTCTAAAAGAACGTGGTGCTATCTTTGTTGATGAGCTTGATGAGGTGCCAGATGATAATACCGTTATCTTCAGTGCTCATGGCGTTTCTAAAGCTGTAAGACAAGAAGCTAAAGCGAGAGCATTAAAGGTATTTGATGCTACTTGCCCATTGGTAACAAAAGTTCACATGGAAGTTTCTCGTGTTAGTAGAAAGGATATTGAATGCATCCTGATAGGTCATGCGGGTCATCCGGAAGTTGAAGGTACTATGGGGCAATATAGTAGTGACTCAGCAGGCATCTATTTAGTGGAATCACCTGATGATGTTGCAAGCTTGATTGTTAAAAATCCAGAGAAGCTCTATTTTTGTAGCCAAACAACATTATCTGTAGACGATACTATGGATGTTATCTCTGCACTTCAAGCTAAATTCCCATTGATTGAAGGGCCACGTAAAGATGATATTTGCTATGCAACTCAAAACCGTCAAGATGCGGTACGTGAAATAGCAGATAAAGTGGACCTTATGTTGGTTGTCGGTGCCAAAAACAGTTCGAACTCTAATCGACTTAAAGAGCTTGCAAGTAAAATTGGCGTTACTTCTTATTTAATTGATACCGCTGAAAATATCGAAACTGATTGGTTAACCGGTGTGGATAAAGTTGGAGTCACCGCAGGAGCTTCAGCACCTGCAGTGCTGATAAAACAAGTTGTTGAAGCACTAAAGAGCTATGGTGGTCACCAAGTTATTGAGCACCCAGGTAAAGAAGAAAGCATTGTGTTTGCAGTACCAGCTGAATTACGCTAGTCTTAATTCAGCTGTAAAAAGTTAATGTAACTTATTATGTTAACACTTTATTATGTTTACACCGTGCAGCAAATACTTTGAGTATGGTGTTATTGTACAGATGTCGATTTTTTGTCTTATTAGACCCAATGTAATTGTTAGTAATTAACTTTTATGGGCTTTTAGACTTTAATAGTGAGTAGTCGCTGTAAGCATTAAAAATACTGATAAAGTGTTAGGATACTACTCTTAATGGCTATGCTGATTTTTGCATTCAGTATAGCTAGGTTATAACCACAAAAGTGGTAGGGTAGTAATGTAATGCAGGCAAATTTTCCAGCAAACCAAAACCTCTTTAGTTTTTTCATAAAAAACTTTTATCTATTTCTATTATCCTTTTGTTATTCCCCCTTGTTAAATTGCTCCAAGCACTCGTCTATTAATAAAACTCATTCTTTTTTATTTATCTATAACATTGATTTATGCCCCTTATGGAGTAAATATGAATAAGCCTTCGATACCCTCTAGTTATAAAAGCACTCAAAGGGGCATGACATTCCTAGAAGTATTGATAGCTTTGGTGATTATGGTAACGGGAATTTTAGGTGCTGTTGCCATGCAAGTTACCGCAAAGCAAGGGAGTTTTGATGCTATGCAGCGCTCTTTGGCTTCAAGTCTAGCACAAGATATTATCGCAAAGATTCGAGCTAGTGATCCTACTAATTTAGCCGCTTATGTAGCAGATGATTACGGTGTTACTTTGAATGACCTACCTGCATTAAGGTGCGCCCAGCCTAATGCTCTGTGTAATCCAGCTCAAATGGTTACAAATGATATATATGAATGGGAACTTGCCTTAGTAGGTGGTGATGTAACTTCTGAAGGAAAGAATAGAGGTGGCCTGATTGGCGGACAAGGTTGCATTTTTCAAAATGGCAATGCATTAACTGTTGTTGTTAGCTGGCAAGGAAGAAATGAAATAAAAGACAGCAAGAAAAGTGATGGTTGCGGAGCGGCAAGTAAAAAAAGACGCCAAGTTGTCGTTCAAGCATTTATTATATGAAATTTATGGTAGTGGGTTAAATATGAAAAATATAATAGCTAGGCAAACACGCCATACAGCAAACGGATTTACTTTAGTTGAATTGATGATTTCATTATCTATTGGTTTAGTGCTTTTTGCTGGCGTTATGAGTGTATTTGTTGGCATGCGGACCACGACCTCAGATACCTCTAGCTTTGGTGAGCTGCAAGAGAATGGCCGGTTTGCTGTGAGTGTATTAACGGATGACTTGCTAAGACAAAACTTCTGGGGAGATCTTTCTGAAACGTTTAGTTTGAGTAGTTTAAGTGGCAACCCTGTAGCCCCTGCTGCCCCTGGAAACGATTGTGTCGGTGCAGGTGTGAATAATGCAACATTCCCACAAGCCGTAGGTCCATTTAGAACGTTATGGGGGCAGACGATCGTTGCAGGTTCACTTAATCCATTAAATTGTTTTACTACGCCTGCTAATACTCAAATGATGGTCAATTCTGATGTTATTCAATTGAAAAGGGTCATTTCGAATCCTGTAGGAGTTGCGAGTGCAGGAAATTATTACTTAGTGGCCAATTTGTCCACGGGTGGCGTTTTTACTGGTGATGCGGCTAACTCTGCATATGTATATGGCGCTTCAGTTGATGCTGTAGCGAATGCAGCTGAAGCTTCTGATGCTTCTGATGCGGCAGACGCCGCCGCAGCAGCTGCGCCAGACGATGATGATGCAGCGGCAGCTGCTGCTCACGCAGCTGCGGCTGAAACAACTGCCGCTAATGCGGTTGTTACTGCCAATGCGGCCATTGGTGTTGCTGTTGCTGCAGGAGTTCCTGTGATAGTTAACCCTAGGATGTGGGAGTATCAGCATCATGTTTATTATGTTAGACAAGAATTAGTCGGAAGTAACTCCGTACCGGTATTAATGCAAGGAAGATTGGCTAATTTCAATATGAATTTTTCACCTATCATTGACGGTATTGAACGAATTCGTTTTATGTATGGCATAGATACCGATACCGACGGCATCGTTAATGCTTTTGTTTCAGCTACGAATATGACTTCAGATCTATGGAATGATACTGGGGGGACTAGAATATTAGCCGTGAAAATGTTTGTTTTAGCCCGAGGAATTAACCCTGATAGTAAATATACCAACACTAATAGCTACCAACTAGGGGATGACTTACCGTTTATTCCAAATGACAATTATCGACGTTTACTCTTTAGCTCAACCGTCACTTTATACAATACTAGTGTGGAAGCGTGGGAATGAGTAAAGCAAGTAAAGTAATAAGTGAGGTTAGCATGACAAGATCACCTAATTTAACGAAGCAAAGAGGCGTTGTTCTTGTTGTTTCTCTTGTCTTTTTAGTTGCTTTAACTGCCGTCGCGGCAGCGTTAATGCAAAATAGTACAACAGATATGAAAATGTCGGGGGCGAGCGAAGAAAAAGTTGTAGCGCTTCAGGAAGTAGTTAGTGCAGTCGATGAGGTGATTTTTAATCAGGTCGGACCTGGACAGATTAACGGCTTTGCTCGACCTGTAACAGGAGATATAAATTTCCCTATAACTAACCAAGCTCTTTTATTACCAGGAACAGCCACAAAATCAAGCGCGAGAGTTGATGTAGCAAATAATCAATACAATATAGATATCGCTTGCCCACACTTGAAGGTAGCATCATCTACAGAGGTTTTTAGTTGTAATATGTTAAGAGTAAGAACTAATCGAAATTATGGTAGAACAAATAACAGTAATATTTCAGCTGATTCAGGCATAGCACAACAGTTATTAAAATAAGGAGTGTGTGTTCAATAAAATTGTTTGCTTAAAACTAAAGAAAACAACTTTATTAATCACATATGTTGGAGGATCTTAAATGAACTTATCAAAAAGAGTGAATATGCAGTTTAAAGCGTACTTGAATATCTTTGCTGGTTTTTTTTCTACTTTTCTATTGCTGGTTTCTAGTGCTAGTTTTAGTGATGATACCGAATTATATGTTAGCGGAACGATAGAACAGGCAGCAAATCGACCTAAAATTCTTATAATATTTGATACCTCTGGCAGTATGACCAGGGAAGATGCGACATTTGTAGCGCCTTATAATCATGAAATAACATATGCAGCAGGACCTGGTGCTACAGCAACGTCTGAAGACTATATTTACTATATTAAGGATCCTGGTGCTGATCCAGATTTACCTATTCCTGATAGTGAAAGTGAAAATAGACGCTTTGCTGATTCAATAAATGGTTGCCAAACTGCTCGTGAAATACTTAGTACTCTTGGTGTTTATTCAGGGAAAGTAAGGCGCTATCACAACGGTGACCTGAAATGGAAAAACCTACCTACGGATAATGGCACTGCTATAAATGTCCTTGATTGTCATGAAGATGTTACACAGCTTAATGCTAATAATGGCGAGCATAAAGATGGCACAGTGCTTCCCGATGGTTACCCTATTAACTTTCAAAGCTCTAATGGCTCACCTGTGTATTATACCGCTTCAGCGACTGATGCTGATAGTGGCAGTTGGGGAAAGTTAGTTACTTTATATAGTGCTAATTATCTTCGTTGGCATCACTACCATAGAGTGCCTGCGGCAAGATCAAGAATGGAAGTCGCCAAAGAAAGTGTTAGTAATTTAATTAATTCTGCGCCAGGTGTTGATTTTGGTTTACAAATTTTTAATCGTAATGGCAATGGTGGGCGTGTAGTACATGGTATTCAAGAGACCACAGAAGATACTTCGGTAATCTCAGGAGGTGTTGCGGTAACGATTGACGGTACAAAAACAGAATTGCTAAATATAGTGAATGGGTTGCATGCCAGGGGTAGTACACCACTGACAGAATCATTATTCGAAACTTATCAATACCTTAGTGGTAAAACAGTTTGGTATGGAGACGATTATATAAATGATGACTCTGATGAAAACCCTGTGAGAGATAACGACATTGAAAGTAGCAGCAAGTATGATAAGCCTTTTGATGCTTGTGATGAAACAATTTATGTGGTGATGATCTCTGATGGCGAGCCGACCAGTGATCATCAAGCCGATGGATATATGAGCAGTATACCGGCAACAGGACAAGAGGCTATTACTGCTGCAGATAGTTTTTCTTGGACAGTGAACTCTAATTCACATTACAGTTATTTACCCGCTCTTGCTGGTTGGATGCACCGTAATGATATACATCCTACAAGCGCTGGTATTCAAAATGCAGAGGTCTATACCATAGGTTTTGGTGCAGACATAGAAACTGCTGCTCCAGTACTTGCTGAAACAGCAACGAGAGGAGGAGGGCAATACTTTCCTGCTACAGATAGTGCTTCTCTAACTGCAGCGCTAACCAATGTTCTTGCTAATATAGACCCCACTAATAATACTTTAACTTCTGCTTCAGTTGCTTCAAACAACTTTGACAGAACAGAAACGCTAGATTCTGTTTATTATGCAATGTTTGAACCTACTAGACACCCTCGTTGGCAAGGTAACCTCAAAAAGTATAAAGTCACCAACGGTATTCAAAAAGGCGCTAACGGCATCAAAGCTGTCCTTCAATCAACAGGGCACTTTGCCGATAATGTGCAGAGTTATTGGTCAAGTAGTGTTGATGGGGACTCAGTGGCTCAAGGTGGCGTTGCTGAAATGCTAACTAATAGTACTGGTAGAGTCATTTATAGTGATTTAGCGGTGAATAATGGTTTAGTTGCGTTAACTTATGCTGCTGCAACTAAGAGTTCAAATAGTAGTAAATATTCTACACCAGCTAAGTTAGCTACGATTTTAGGTGTTACCAATAATGAAGCGAGTATCCAAACGAGCCTTGATTGGATAAATGGCCGAGATGTTGATGATGAAGATGAAGATGAAGACATAACAGAAAATCGACAAGATGTCTTTGGTGACCCTTTACATTCCAAACCCGTAGTTATCAATTATGGTAATGATGTTATTCGCATCGCTGTGGGTACTAATCACGGTGTTTTGCACATGTTTGAAGATAATGATGCCACTAATAGCATCGTAGAAAACTGGGCATTTATGCCGAGTGAGTTTCTTTCAAATATCCCAATTTTGCGAGATAACCTCACTACCTCAGATAAAGTCTATGGTATTGATGGCGTTATAACTTCACATATAATCGACGGTAATGGTAATGGCATTGTTGATGGTGATGATAAAGTCTGGCTTTTCTTTGGCTACCGTCGAGGAGGAAGTTCTTATTACGCTATGGATGTTACTGATCCAGATAACCCTTTGGTTATGTGGACTATTGTTGGTGGTGCTGGTGGTACATCGGGATTTTCCGAGTTAGGGCAAACCTGGTCGCAACCTAAGATTACCTATTCAAAATTAAATCTTTCTGGCAATGTGACTAAACCTGTATTGTTATTTGGTGGCGGCTACATCCCTTCTAAAGATTCTCATTCGATTGGTGGTACTGGTGATGCCGATATCAAGGGCAAAGCAATATATATGGTTGATGCTGAAAAAGGTACACTTCTTTGGAAGTTAGCCTCTGGTGGTGATACTGGTTTTAGTGGTACAGATAGTATTCCATCAAGTATCGCTACGCTTGATAGCGATGGCGATGGCTTAACTGACAGACTATATGCAGGTGATACCGGCGGAAATGTCTGGCGTATTGATATGCCAGGTAGTGATAAAACTAAATTCTCTGTATTTAAGTTAGCTGAATTGGGCGGTGTTGCCAGCAATGCTGTTGATAGACGATTCTTCAGTGAACCGTCAATTGTTAGAGCTTATATTACTGAGACTATTGATTCAGGTAAAAAAGACTCTGAAGGTAAAGCTATAATAGTTCAACAAGATGTTCCATATGATGCAGTATTGATTGGAAGTGGAGATAGATCTAATCCTATAGGAACTGATACTGATGATGTTTTTTTTATGATTAAAGATATCAATATAAGAACTCAGCAGTTTACAGCTGACAGTGTTCCAGCAATGCCAACAAGCCCGATAATAATAGATGATCTTGCTAATTATACCCTAAACCCCTTTGCAGCGACGTTAACCTCGCAACAAAAAGAGACACTAGCACTTGCAGTGAGTTTGAAATCTGGTTGGTATATCAAATTAGGAGCACAAGGTCTTGGTGAAAAGAGTACTTCTACTGCCTTAGTTATTAATAATGTTGTTTATTTTACAAGCTATACACCAGCAGCTTCTTCATCCGGAAGTTCAAATACTTGTGACATACCTACTGGTAGCGGCTGGTTGTATGCGGTTGATTTAGCACTAGGAATTAATAAGTATAACTGGGCTGATGAATCTGAAAATAGCGATGACAGAAAAATGTTGATTAGTGATCAATTCTTAGGTGCACCTACGCTCATTGTTACTAAAAAAATCAATCCAGTTACGGGGGTTTTAGAATCCGAGGGGGATATTATCGTCGGGCGGGAAATAATTCCTGTTGGCTTTAAATTACAAACCCTAAGAACTTACCTATATGTTACAGAGGATTAGATTTATGTTAAGAAATAGTGAAAGTATAGGTAGAATAAAAGGGAAAAAACCAGCTGGTTTTACCCTGATTGAGTTAATGATTACGGTTGCTATTGTTGCTATATTATCTGTAGTCGCTTACCCTTCTTATAATGATTTTGTAGTACGCTCAAATAGAGCCGAAGCTCCTCGAGAGTTAGTACGTTTAGCCAACCTACAAGAACAATTATTTGTTGATAGTAGAGCTTATACAACTAACATAAGTGATTTAGGTGTTGGCTCAACGGCTACATACAAAACACCAAGTAGCAATTATAAAATCACATCAACCGTAGTTGGTAATACTTTTACCTTAACAGCGGATGCGCAAGGTGCGCAGGCAACCAATGATCCAGGTTGTACGGCTATTACAATAACAGATACAGGTCAGAAAACACCGATTAACTGTTGGGGAGGATAATATGAAAAGTCTTAATATATCAGTTCTGTGTATGCTTTTATTCTCCACCTTCTCTCTTCAAGCTGCGATGCCAAATGAGAAGAGCCAGACTGAAAAAACGAAATATGTAAATGCTAAATGCCATGTTGCATTAATAGACGGTAGTGACACTATTATCTATTATCATATTAACTCTGATAAGTTTTCTAAGTTGGCTCATGAAATCGTAGGGAAGAGAGTACTGACCCAAAAGTCGATTAAGAAAATAAAAATTTATCGGGTTCATGAATGTGCGTTAGATGAGGATGATTTTACTAGTACGAAGTCTAAATCACTAGATAAGAAAATAGAACGTTAGAAAAATTTTCTTAATAAAAAGCAATATACACTGTGTTATATTGCTTTTTAACTTTTGGAAAGAAAGTCGTTATCTAATATTTACAAGCTAAATTAGCTAAATTAGCTACATTCAATATTATTATTGTTCCTACCTTGTTCCCTTCCATCACCATTTATATCTGAGCTTAAGTAGGTTCTGCCTGCGAGAGACAAGTCGATACCACGAGAAAAGTCGCCAAAATCTTTTGGGCAATAACTAAATATTCCAATGTTATTATTATTTAACTGGCCGCTGGGGTTATAAGTGACACTGTTAAAGGGAAAATCAAGCTTATCCCCACTTTGAATGGCCTCACGCTCTTTTATTAAACCATCAATTGAAACTACGCCAATTCTTCCGGTCCAGTCAGTAGTGTCTTGGCAGGTATTATCAGCTTGTAGAGGGCATATAGTTGCGTTTTGTCCTGTATTTATAGCAGCATTGCGGGTAGTTAGTAATAAACGTTGAAGCTCTGAAATTTTATTATCTACACGCATCTTTGTGGTGAAGCTACTTAAGCTAGGTATGGCAATTGCCATGACAATAGATGCTGCTGCGATAGTTACCAACAACTCTATTAAGGAAAAACCAAAAGCTTGGTTGTAGGGGGTAATAAATTTATTAGTAAAGGGGCGCTTTTGAATTTTTGGCCTAGGTGATTTAGCATTTATAAAACTGTTAATGTTAATCCGAGAATACTTCATCATATGTAGCCAAATAGTATAACTTATCTGATATTTATAACATTTTCCTCAGAAACTCGCTAGTGCTATATACGGTTACTATTAACCATATATAGCACTATATATTACTTCACTTAAAATTCACTACTTGGAACACTCGTTGGGCTGATATGCTCTATAGGGTAACACCCTAATACTTTAATGAAATTAGTATGTGGGCTTATATCATTGATTGCTTCTTGCAATGCAAAGCTCTTCAAATTGGCTTCTACATCAATATAAAACATTTCTTCCCAAGGTCTTCCTTGAATAGGGCGAGACTCAAGTTTGCACATATTAATGCCTTTATCTTTAAGCACTAACAGGCACTCAACTAAAGCACCCGCTTTTTGACCTGTAGATAAGATAATCGCTGTTTTGGCTGGAATTTGTTCCGCTACATCTACAGATTTACGGGCAACTAATATAAAGCGTGAGTGGTTTTCAGTTTGATTAGCAATAGATTGCTCTAGAGCATGAAGTTGATAAAGTTGACCACCTTCTTCGCTACCGATTACCGCTATCGTATCATCTTGTAATTCTGCCACCTTAGCCATAGCATCAGCGGTGCTATCACAATATTCAATGCGTATGTTGCTCTGTTTATCCAAAAAGTTACTGCATTGTGCGAAGGGCTGTCCATGAGCATAAATCGTTTTGATTTTATCTAAGCTAGTATTTACCGAGGTTAACAAACAATGTTCAATGGGTTGGGTGATTTCACCGACAATAGAGAGGTTTGTATGTTGTAGTAAATCGTAAACTTCGTTAATACTACCAGAACTAGTGTTCTCTATAGGCAGCATACCGTAATCGACCTGGCCAGATTCAACTTGCTGCAATATATCGTAAAAGCTCTGACAACCTGATTCGATAATCTTCTCTGCACGACGTGAAAAATATCGATGGCTAGCAAGAAAGCTATACGAACCTTTATCACCTAAGAATGCAACACTTACTGTTGGTACTTGAATATCTGGGTTGGCTAAACTCTGCAAGTAAGCTTGCTGGTTTAATACTGAATCTTCGATAATTGTTTGAAATACACTGGTAACATAGTGAGCATCTAAACCCAATGTTTTACCATGCTTTATCAAACGTATTAAAAGTTCTTGCTCGCGTTGTTGGTCACGTATAGGGCGAATCTGTTGTACTTTGCTTTTTGCCACATTAAGTGTCAAAGCACGACGTTTAGCAAACAAGGCTAATAAATCTTGATCTAAAAGCGTTATTTCTTGGCGTATTTCATTTAAATCTAACTTTTCGCTCACTTGCTTACCTTTTTATTGTGAATTATAAACTTTGAGTAGTTACTCTAGCTAGCTTAGCTAAATAGTGTCAACTGTTTCTTTAGACGTTTTTTGTTAATGAAGCTTCGTTAAGGAATGCATTGATAGACTATGGCAAAACTGCATAGAGTCGCAATGCCCCAAACTATTGATCTTAGCAAACCAATATTGATTAAATAGAAAATATTATATAGCACTCTGGAAATAACATGAACAATCGCTAACACTATGACTGTTTGGTTAATGTTGTTTGTTACCAGTGCAAGAATAATAGCCGGAGCAAATAAAATCAGTGATTCAAAGGCATTTTGATGTGCGGCTAGAGCGCGTGCACCAAAGCCTGTTAGCTTACTTTGTTGCTCTCTAGGATGATTGTTATTATATCCACCGAGTTTAGCCATAGCATACGCTACGGGCCCCTTTGCCAAAAGTGGTAAAAGTAATGCTAAAAATAAGCAAGTAATTAGAATTTCCATTGTTTCCTCAAAGTTATCATTTGTCGGATTAGTGTTTTAAGTGTGACATAATTTAGTAGCTAAGTAAGGTCAGCTTGTAACGCGTTTTGCCAGGGAGAAATGGTGATGCTATACCATTTTCCCAATCACTGTGTCCCTTGCCGTAATATGGACTCCATGGGTGGCCTGATTGGCTTGTAGGCATATGAAAGATGCCAGTTTCTTCATGACTAGGAGATACAATCATTCGCTCTGAAGCACCGAAAGATTTACCCTGTACTCTTGGCATATAACTATCGCCTGCTAATGCTTTGCTGGGCATATCTAGCCAATAGTCTAGCAATGGAACTGCATTACTGAGGGGGTGCTTTATTGCCGAATGATTCTGTTGGCCCCAAGTGGCTTCCACTAAGTTTTGGTTGAGTGTCATGTCTGCTAAGGTATCTTCGAGTGCCTTAATAAATACCTCTTGCCAACTATTCTCACCGAGCATTAAGAAATTATCTGGTTGCTCATTAATGAGTTGCCACAATGGAACTTCTATTTGATGGCGAATACTTTTGAAACTAAAAGCTTTATCAAGGTTAAATAGAGTGCTTTTTAACTCGCTAAAAACACTATCCCTCATATTGATTCTAAAATTTCGAACCAAACGATAACTAACAGAGTCAGTACTTGCTCTTAATTCAGTAGCATTTTCTAATAACTCCTTTGCTTGCTGAAAGCTTTTATTTTCTGCAACCACATGCTCAGTTAAAACATCTTCAAGAATAAACTGCTGCCAGCGTTTTAAAAATACAGCCTCATCATCTAAACCTATTTTAAGCAGAGACTGTTCGTCAAACGTTTCTTGATTAAATAAACTATTTCTAATTTGTTTTGAGCGAGCCCCGAGAGCGTAGCCACCGTTACCAATCTTTTCGTACATATCACCGCCAACTACGCGTGAGTTAGCTGTCCAAAGCCTATGGTGCTCAGGATTTATAAGTTGCGGATACTGTGCTGGCGATAAGTAGCCCAACCATTGATTTTCACCTGTCGCCCAAGATTGAGGTGTTTCACCTAGCGTGCCCTTCTTATTTGGAATAGGCCCAATAATTGTCCAGCCAATATTCCCATCTTTATCCGCAATCAACATATTTTGTGAAGGAATACCTGAGCGAGCGGCTATATCAAAAGCTTGCGATACATTCTGAGCTTTTTCTAATTCAGTCGCCACCATATTGATTGCCTCTTTATCGTGTGCAACCCAACGATATGCGAGTAATTTCCCTTGATGGTTGGTACCTATAATAGGTCCCCAAATGGTTTCTGTGACGGTTATTTCTTCAGCCTCTTGACCTTTGACCGCAATTATCTGTTTATGGATAGTAAAATCCTGGTAACCTGAGGGTGTTAAATACTGGCTTTTATCCGCATTGGTCGATAGAAGAATAACATCGCTATAATCACCATAGCTGTTGGTAAAACCCCAAGCTACATTTCCATTACTACCGATTACCATATTGGGTGTGCCTGGCAAGGTAGCACCGGTAATTTTAATTTGTTTTTTATCTGTAGTTGAACCGTCAGTATCAGGGTATTCAAATGAAGCACGAAACCAGGTATTAGGGACACGAATACCTAGGTGCATGTCATTTGCAACGATGCCACTTCCTGTAGCGCTTAAATCTCCTGCAATAGCCCAACTATTTGAGCCAGGAAGATAATCACCTTGATACTTATTTTCAATGTTCTTAGCTAATCCAGTATTCTTTTTATCAGTATCATTAATACTGAAGCTTGAAGCTGAAGGCCAAGCTTTTTTAGGCATAGGTGATTGCACAAATTGGCTACCATCAATCGCTGCATCCCAAATACTGCCTTTAGGGTCTAAAAACGCATAAACATCACCAGATAAAACTGCTTTCATTAATCCGAGTGTTCGTTCGCGCTTTCCATCATGATATTGAAGATCTATATACATACTAAATATTGTTAAAATAGAGTCCTCTTCACTCCATTGTACTGGCTCTTGCTGTAATAAAAGGTATTCAAAAGGAGCTGAATTTAAATACTTTAATCCTTGGTTCACTCCTCGTGTGTAGGCTTTAATTAATTCAAGTTGATTGCTAGGTAATTGGCTGACTATGGCTCTTGCTCTTTCTCTAAAGCGATGTCTTCTAATTGATTTATCATAATTAAGCGCTCTAACACCAAATAAACTTGCTAACTCACCTGCAGCATTTCGTCTTAGTAAGTCCATTTGAAAAAAGCGCTCTTGCGCATGAACAAAACCCAGCGTTACGGCAACATCACTTCTATTTTTAGCTTTTATAGTGACAATACCTTGTTCATCACGCTCAATGATGGCTGACTTTTTTAAACCAAAGACTGTTTTTGTACCATCAAGCACTGGTAGTGCACCATCAACTTTACTGTAAAGCCAAGTTGATGCTGTTGCTATAACCAATAAGCTGATAAGTAAAGAGCCTGCGAGTACTTTTTTCAATTTGTTCATAGGTAAACGAGCTATCAAAGAAGAATAAAGTAGAGTAACGCAAAATACTCCTTGAGAATATTTTTAGTTAACATTTTTATTAAAAAATAGCGTTAATATGAAGAGCAAGGTTATTTAATAGGGAAAGTAACTATTATCCTGATATTGAGAAGTATCGAAGTAACAATAAATAGACGTTAGCTTGAACATGGCTTATTAAAAGTCCGAAGAACCAGGAGTAATTCAACAATGCTTGAAAGGATGTTGGAGGTTTAGCTAAAGTTAAAACTAAAAGTTTTCTCACATTTTTTTTCTATCACTTCACTTTCTGGCGTTAAATTAGTTGGCTCAGTAATCGTTTCATTATTAGGGGTTGTGAGGTACGAAATAAGTTGATGTAATTTATCATTAAAAACCATAGCACTGGTAAAAAAGTCATTAGAACTATTTACAACACTCATGGCTAACTGTGAGCCTCTATCACTCAGTCTTTCAGGAGCCGATAAAATCAAGCTTGTTGAAAAGCTATTATGGTAATTGCTTGGGACATTTATGGATTCATCGTTATTAAATTTAGTGAATAACTGATTATTAACATTTAAATGTTGAACTTTAACTGCATGTTCGGCATTTGCTGGAGAAATATTAATTAAAGTTATGAATGTAATAGTAAAGCTTACTAATAGTAATTTAATTGATTTCATTGCTTATATCCTTTTAGCTATGCCTGTATATGTTTTAAGTATTAAGCTTTTGATTTACCTAATTGTTACAATTAATACTGTAGTGGCTGTTCACTTTTAAAGCTAGCGATATGAGATAAGTTGCTTCTTTCATAGGGTAGATGGCATAAGCCCTTTAAGGGCGTATCTCAAAAAAGGGTCAGCAGTTATTGAACAGTAATCTCTCTTCTATTAGAACTGATGAGGAGGCTATATATTTCAAACTATTTAAAATGGTAACAACGTATACCTATGTTACTTGGCAATGAAGATTTAGTTGTTAGTATCGATTTAAAAGTGATTGTACGCTTAATTAAAGTCAACACTGGCGCTATCATTAAAATCAAGATAACGGCAGTGTCGATTATACTATTTACTCTGTTCCGTGCTCTATTTCAAACACTGTGTCTACTATCATTAGGTATCAGCTAAGTTGACGTTTCTTTTCTAAGCGGTATTGATGTAGTAACGGTTCTGTATAACCATTAGGCTGTTCTACACCTGAAAATATTAACGCCGCAGCAGCTTTAAAAGCAATACTCGCGTCAAAGTTAGCACTCATGGCCTCATAACTTTTATCATCTGCATTTTGCTTATCCACAATAGTCGCCATTTTCTCTAAACTTGCTTGAACTTGCTCAATAGTACAAATATCATGTGTAAGCCAGTTAGCAATATGCTGGCTTGAAATTCTTAATGTTGCTCTATCTTCCATTAGACCAACATTATTTATATCAGGCACTTTTGAACAGCCTACGCCATGGTCAATCCAACGAACAACATAACCTAAAATGCCCTGACAGTTATTGTCTAACTCTTCAGTAATTTCAGTTTCATTCCAATTGGTATTTTCAGCTAGTGGAATCGTTAAAATATCGTCTATATTTGCTGGTTGGCGCTTAGCCAGCTGTTTTTGTAGATCAAATACATTTACTCTGTGGTAGTGCAGTGCATGTAATGTCGCAGCCGTAGGAGAAGGTACCCACGCAGTATTTGCTCCAGCTTCGACATGATTTATTTTAGTCGCGATCATATTAGCCATTTGATCTGGAATAGGCCACATACCTTTACCTATTTGTGCTTTTTGGCTAAAGCCACAAGCTAAGCCAACATCTACATTGTTATCTTCATAAGCACCAATCCAAGGCGTTAACTTTATATCTGCTTTTCTTGCCATAGGACCAGCCATCATGGAAGTATGAATTTCGTCACCTGTTCTATCCAAAAAGCCAGTATTAATAAATACCACACGATCTTTAGCAGCAAAAATACAGTTTTTTAAGTTGACACTGGTACGTCTTTCTTCATCCATTATACCCATTTTAACCGTATTTTGAGGTAATGATAACGCTGCCTCTACACGGGAGAATAATGTATTAGCAAAAGCAACTTCTTCTGGACCGTGCATTTTAGGCTTAACAATGTAAATGGAACCTTCATTACTATTACTGAATTCGCTATTGCCTTTCAAATCATGCAAAGCAATCAAAGAAGTGATCATTGCATCAAGTATACCTTCAGGTACTTCATTACCTTGACTATCAATAATGGCATTGTTTGTCATCAAATGACCAACATTTCGTACGAACATTAAGCTACGACCTTTAAGGGTAACAGTATCGCCAGTGAGAGTATGAATACTCAAGTCATTGTTCATCGTGCGAGTGATAGTTTTACCGTTTTTATTCAATTCAGCGGTTAAGTTACCCGTCATCAACCCTAACCAATTTCGGTAGGCAAGTACTTTATCTTCACCATCAACTGCTGCGACAGAATCTTCACAATCCATAATGGTTGTTAACGCTGATTCGAGAACTACATCGCTTAATCCAGCAGCGTCTTCCTGACCAATAACACTGTCGTCATTGAACTGTAAGTTTAAATGTAAACCATTATGCGTGAATATCAGTGAGTCTGGTTTATTGATGCTGCCAGTAAAACCGATGAACGCAGCAGGATTTTTTAGTGGAGTTTGTTGACCGTCAGCCAAACTTACCATTAACTGTTGTTCGGTTAGGTGGTAACTAACTGCTTGACTATGATTACCTATGACCAGCGGAATGACTTGATCTAAATATTCTTTGGCAAACGCAATAACCTTTTTACCACGTACTGGGTTATAAGCTTTATCTGGTTGTGCACCATTTTCATGACTTATTACATCTGTACCGTAGAGTGCATCGTATAAACTTCCCCAACGTGCATTTACTGCGTTTAAGGCAAAACGAGCATTCATTATTGGTACAACAAGTTGCGGTCCTGCCATCAATGCTAATTCATTATCCACATTGCAGGTATTAATATTAAAATCATCTACTTGAGGAACAAGGTAATTAATATCTGTTAAGAATTTTTTATAATGTGAAAAATTTAGTGGATTATTGTCTTTGTGGTAGCTATCAATGCTTGCTTGTAAGTCATCACGCTTTAATAAAAGCTGTTTATTTTGAGGGCTCAAGTCATTAATTATACTGGAAAATTGCTGCCAAAAATGATTTGAGTTAATAGCGGTGCCAGGTAGTGCTTCTTTTTCGATAAAATCAAAAAGACATTGGCTTACTGTTAAATTCTCTATCGTTACTGTCGCTACCATTATTACTTCACCTTATGTTCAAAACTTTACGTTAAAGCGTCGAGAATGTTTGAATAAACACTCCTCTTTAATCGCTACTTTATCAATTATGGAGCCAAATTAGCCCTGAAAATACATCTTAGTGATAATCCTATGGCTTATTATCACTGCTGGCAATAGTGCTTTAGTGCTTCTAAGACGATTAATAAAGATGAAGTAGAGTGTTACTTTAATTAAGTTATTGTTTAATAAGGTAAAGGTTTGTTTTTTAGAGCTGAAATTATACGTTAATACACATTATTGTACTTTATGATAAACACCATTCATATTGTGAATGGTGGTCAATGATGGTGAGTGTTGATATTGACTTAAACAGTTTAGTTAAATAGTTGTTGTATCAAAGGGATTAACCAAGGACTGATTAGTGCGGTGAGTATAGCGGACAATATTAAAGCCACAGAGCTGTATGCGCCATGTTCTGCACTCTTTCGAACGAGTACAGCTGTGCCAATCACGTGGCTGGCGCTACCAACAGCTAAGCCCTGAGCTTTAGCTGAATTAACGCCAATAAAACTTAGCCATTGGGGGCCTAGTAATGCACCAAATAAACCAGCAATTAAGATAGCAAAAGCCGTGATAGAGCTATCACCGGACAATTGTTCTGTTAACGTGATGCCTATAGGGGTTGTGACAGATTTTAATGATAATGCTACAGCAATCTCTGGTGCTTTAATCAACCACATGGCGAGTAAAAAGCTAACAGTAATAACCACGGTAATGCCTAATATTAAAATAGCGGTCATTTCACGCCAATAGAAGCGTATTTGCTTAAATTGTTGATAAAGAGGTAAACCCAAAGCAACAATTGCAGGCTCAAGTAAAAGGTTAAGTACTTCTGTTGTATGACTATATTCCTGATAATTGATATCAACTAACAGCAAGAAAGGCACTAATATGCTAATAGTAAATAACATAGGGTTTAGCCAAATATATTGCCATTTTTGTTGGCAAGCGGCAGCAAATTGATAGGTTGCTATGGTGATTATGGTAAAAAAGATACTCGCTAATATCGGGCTGTTAACAATGAAGGTACTCAGCATTATTTTGAGCCTTCTGCAGTTTGACTGTTGATATTATCTGGCGTTATTAAATAACGCTCGCTCAAGTAACCAATAACGGTAAGTAAGATAAACGTTGAACTAAAAATAATAAACACTAACGCAAGACCATGTTGTTGAATGAGTTGAAAGTGATTGATTATCCCCATACCTGCGGGTACTAAGCATACCCCCATGTGTTTAATAAACCACTGATTAGTCTTGGTTATTTTTTCGGGACTAAACCAATTGAATTGTAAAAAAAGAGCATAAATAATCATGCCATAGAGACTAGCTGGTAAAGCAGCTAATAAAAAATTAGCAAGCTTTCCTAGTAATAAACATATGCTGATAGCGAAAATGGTATAGAGCGCATTCTTCATAGTGAGTTACATATTCTCCTGGCATTTTAGTGCAGCAGCAATCACTAATTGTCTAAACCAAATATGACTGGCATCGTGGTGAAGTAAAGGGCTCCAGATCATTTTTAACTCAATATCAGGGATCTCAAAAGGTGGCTTTATAATAGTGTAATTGCTGTCGTTTTTGTGCAACTGCGCCGCTTTGGTTGGTAAAGTAGCAATCAAGTTATCTTCATAAGCCAATTGCATAGCAACATGATAGTTACGAGTAAAAACCTTAATGTCACGTTTTTTACCTAAGCGCGCAAGGGCTTCATCAACCCAGCCTAATTTTTGAACATCCTTAGGATCCATTCCCACACCAACGCCAAAGCCTGTCTTTGAAACCCAGACATGTTTCGCACCTAAATAAGCATTTAAATTAAATTTACTTACCAAGGGACTGTCGGCGCTTAATAAACATGAGAAAGAGTCACGCCATATGGCTTTTTGGTGAAAGGATTGAGGTAACTCATCAAAGCGATTGATCGCCATGTCAATTTTACCTGCCTCAACATCATGAAAGGTCACATCACTGGGCGTCATGATATCCAGAGTAATATTAGGAGCAACTTTATTTAACGATCTTAATAACGTAGGAATTAACGTTGAAGCTGCATAATCACTGGCCATTATGCGAAAGACACGTTGGCTTTTTAATTCATTAAACTCTTCTTCGCCTTGTAATGCTTCTTCCAATTCAAGCAATATTTTACGAATACTAGGTGCCAATGCTCGAGCGCGTTCTGTAGGAACCATACCGTCAGAAGTACGCACTAAAATAGGATCGTTGAATAAAGTCCTTAGTCGCTTTAAACCGTTACTCATTGCTGGTTGCGTAATGTTAAGTTGACTCGCCGCCCGTGTAACATTCTTTTCTCGTAGCAATACGTCTAAATAAATAAGCAAATTTAAATCAATTTTAGAAATATTCATGTGATTAATGGCTCTCTTAATAAATATAAGTCAGGTAGATATAAGCTAAATGTGGGGCTATTTCAATGAAATTTTATCACTATAGTAATAAAAAGTACCTAATTAGATCGATAAAAGGGAATTGGTATTCATAGTGTGAATGGTGGCAATGTAGGTTATATATTTTAAAAATACTAAAGACATGGGGTATTATTTTTGTAGTCCGGTATGAAAGCTTCTTTTTTGAGATTCATTCTGAGGTTAAGACCTCAAGTTTAGTCGCTCTAAGCAGAACGTTAATCAACCTTTACTAATAAATATTATTTAATCTACAACAAGACTTTTGGAGAATGTTATGTCTAACTATCAAAGTGCAATCGAAGCGGTTCAAGCGATTAAAGCAAAGGCAGGTAGCTCTTGGGATGCTATCAACCCAGAATCAATTGCTCGTATGCGTGCCCAGAACAAATTCAAAACTGGTTTAGAAATTGCTCAATATACTGCAGATATCATGCGTAAGGATATGGCTGCATTCGATGAAGACAAGACTCAATACACACAATCTCTAGGTTGCTGGCATGGTTTTGTTGGCCAACAAAAAATGATTTCTATCAAGAAACATTTTGATGGAAAAACAGATCGTCGTTACTTATACCTTTCTGGTTGGATGGTAGCTGCACTACGCTCTGAATTTGGTCCTCTTCCTGATCAATCTATGCACGAAAAAACATCTGTAGCTTCTTTAGTTTCTGAGCTTTACACATTCTTACGTCAAGCTGATGCACGTGAACTGGGCGGTCTTTTCCGTGAACTAGATGCGGCTGCTGAAGGTGATAAAGCTGCAATCCAATCTCAAATTGATAACCACGTAACTCATGTTGTACCAATTGTTGCTGATATCGATGCTGGTTTTGGTAACGCTGAAGCGACTTACATAATGGCTAAGCAAATGATTGAAGCTGGTGCTTGTGCTCTTCAAATTGAAAACCAAGTAGCTGATGAAAAGCAATGTGGTCATCAAGATGGCAAAGTAACTGTTCCTCATGCTGATTTCCATTCTAAGATCCGTGCATTACGTCATGCTTTCTTAGAGCTAGGTATCGACAACGGTCTTATCGTTGCACGTACTGACTCTGAAGGTGCTGGTCTTACTAAAGAAATAGCTGTAGTTAAAGAGCCTGGCGATTCTGGCGATATTTATAACTCTTACTTAGATGTTGAAGAAATCAGCGTAGCTGACATGCAAGAAGGCGATGTGTGCTTTAACCGTGATGGTAAATTAGTTCGTCCTAAGCGTTTACCTTCAGGTTTATACCAATTCCGTCAAGGAACTGGCCATGAACGTTGTGTATTTGACTGTATTGGCGCACTTAATGCTGGTGCAGACTTACTTTGGATTGAAACTGCAGTTCCTACGGTACACGAAATTGCGGGCATGATGAATGACGTTCGTAAAGTTCACCCAGATGCGAAACTTGTTTATAACAACTCTCCTTCATTCAACTGGACGTTAAACTTCCGTCAGCAAGCATATGATGCAATGGTTGAAGCTGGTCAAGATGTATCTGCATACGTTCGTGGTGACTTAATGAAAGCTGAATATGACGCAACTGAATTGTCTGCAGTTGCTGATGAGCGCATTCGTACTTTCCAAGCAGATACTGCACGTGAAGCAAACGTATTCCATCACTTAATCACTTTACCTACTTACCACACTACTGCATTGTCTGTTGACAACTTAGCTAAAGAGTACTTTGGTGAACAAGGTATGCTTGGTTACGTTAAAAAGGTTCAACGTGAAGAGATTCGTCAAGGTATCGCGTGTGTTAAACATCAGAACATGTCTGGTTCTGATATGGGTGATGACCACAAAGAATACTTTGCTGGTGAAAATGCACTTAAAGCTGGCGGCGCGAAAAATACGTCTAACCAGTTTAACTAATATTCGTACTTATTAGTTATTAAAAAAACCAGTCTTTAAGACTGGTTTTTTGTTTTTAGCACACTAATAAAGATCATTATTATTAAGCGACAAAAGTGATGCACAAAAAAAGGCTGCCTTCTTAAGTGAAGTACAGCCTTTATAATATCTCTAAGAAAGAGTGTTTAGCTTAGAAGCTATAAACTAAAGTTACTGATGTTTCAGTGTTAGTATTTTCAAAACCTTCTTCTACGTCAGTATCGTAATCAACACGGAAAGCAAACTTAAACTGTAATGAATCAATTAACTTAGTCGTTAAAGACGTTTCTGATTTATATACACTGTTTTTATCAGATTCAAATGCTTGCTTAGCAACAAAGTACTGCTTAAATTCAACAAATTCATTTATTTGTCTAGTATATAAAGCTTGAGCTTGAATAATTGCAGCCGTTTCAGTCGTCTCAGCTATAGCAGGAGTAGTTGGTGTTGCATCTATTCTGCGAATTACATCGTATTTTACACCAGGGCCAACATCAGCAAAAAATGAACTGGTTTCAGTTTCCCACCAGTGACGACCCCAACCAACAGAAGCAGAAGTTTGGTAAGAGAAACCGCTGAACTTATCTTGTTCGTAATAAGCGTTGCCGTAAATGTAGTTTTTACCACCTTCTTCTAGTGAGTAGTTAGTTTGACCTAAGATGTCCCACTTATTATCTGTGCTTTCAAATGAATCTTTACCAGTAACTTCGTCTTCTTCTTCAAGCTTTTTAGCTAGCGCATTAAAAGCTAATAGGTTCAACCATTGGCCTTCTTCATGTTTGATATTTAAAGCCGCTTTAATATCGCCACTTTTGGTATTACCTGTTTTAAATAACATACCTAATTCAGCAGAAATTGTGAAAGCAGATGCTTCTTCAGTGGAAGCCTCTTCTGCTAGGGCATATTGACCAGAAAAGGGTAATAAAAGAAGTGCGGCAATAGCTATTTTAGATTTCATGTTCATCCTTAAAAAAATGGTTATTAATTTATTATTTTGTTGATGTGTTAAATTTTACGCGATCCTATCAAATTTTGGCTATATAGCCAACTTGTAACTAAGTGTGGAAAGATAAAATTGAATCAAGTTTTGTGTTATCGACGTATTTCAGCTAATTAGGCAACAGATTTCCACATTTTTAGATTTTAGCTAATCAAGAGTAATAGTTATTCTTAATTATTTTGCTTACTGGATAATCTTTACTTCCTAATGACCTTTAATAAATAATCATCATTCAATGAACCGTATCTTAATTGTTTATTTGGGAGTAATACCATTCCATCTAAGAAAGTGATCGCTTAGCGAGAATTTAAAGGTTTAGAGGCAAGGCATTGATTGCCAGGAATAGTTATTCTATTGTTTAAATCAATAACGCAGCATTTAAGCCTTAAAACGCGCCCTTCGGGAACGCATTGGTATCATGATAAAGGCACAAAATTTGTTTGATGTAGAATAACTATACAACACATATTTTGCATTTTCTCATATCGACAATGCCGTTCTAAGTGGTCACTTCTTTAGATGGATTGGTATAAGATATAACAAGCTCTAACAAATGAATGTTAGTTTCAGACATAAAAAATCCCGCAGTTATTATAAAATAACGCGGGATTTTTATTCTGAGACACTAATCAGCTAAAAGAATTAGCTTTTAAGGTCATCAAAAAATTTCTTAACACCATCAAAGAAACCCGTTTCTTTTGGGCTATGCTTCTTATTGCTACTCGCCATCTTTTCTTCTAATTGACGTAATAAGTCAGCCTGATCACCTGATAAGTTAACTGGCGTTTCAATAACAACCTTACACATTAAATCACCCGTAGTAGAACTACGTACCGATTTAACACCCTTACCACGTAGACGGAACATTTTACCCGTTTGCGTTTCTTTAGGTACTTTAAGCTTAACTTTACCGCCTAATGTAGGTACTTCAATGTCGCCACCTAATGCAGCAGTCACAAAGCTAATAGGTACTTCACAATACAAATGGTTTTCATCACGAACAAATATGTCATGATCTCGAACGTTTACTTGTACATATAAATCGCCTGCTGGCGCGCCATGTTCACCGGCTTCACCTTCGCCTGATAAACGAATTCTATCGCCTGTATCAACGCCCGCAGGAATTTTAACTGATAAGGTTTTAGTTTTCTCAACACGTCCTTGACCACGACATGAAGTACACTTATCAGCAATAACTTTACCCTTGCCACTACAAGTAGGACAAGTTTGCTGAACAGCAAATAGCCCCTGACGCATTTGTACTTGGCCATGGCCATGACAAGTGCTACACGTTTTAGCCGAAGTACCTTTTTTAGCACCAGAGCCATCACAAGGCTCACAACTAACATACGTTGGAACTTTGATTTCTAAGCTTTTGCCTTTAACTGCATCTTCAAGTGATAAATCTACGTTATAACGTAAATCTGAGCCACGTTGCTGACGCTGACGTCCACGACCGCCGCCTCCGCCGCCGAAAATATCACCGAAAATATCGCCGAAGTCTTGACCAAAGCCACCACCGCCGCCGCCGAATCCACCACCGCCACCGTGACCACCTTGTTCAAAGGCAGCATGACCATATTGGTCGTAAGCAGCACGTTTTTGGTCGTCATTGAGGATTTCATAAGCCTCTTTAACTTCCTTAAATGTTTCTTCTTTAGACTTATCACCTTGGGTACGATCTGGGTGAAACTTCATTGCTAACTTTTTATAAGCTTTTTTAACTTCTTTCTCAGAGGCGTCTTGGCTAACCCCTAATACTTCATAATAATCACGTTTTGACATAAATCGGTTTCTTTACTTCAAGTTGATTGAGACTAATTTTCTTCATATCTTGCTTATACACATGGTAAAAGATCAAGAAAATTAGCACCAAATTAAAATTATTTTCAAATGCTTAACATACAAAAAGCGTCGATAAATATCGACGCTTTATTTTCTCACCCAAAATTTTTGGGGGAAGTTAATTAAGCTTTAAGCTAGTTAACTTCATTACAAGGCGAATGCGCGGAGCGTAGTTTACTACGTGAGCACAATCAACGCCATAATGGAATTAACTAGCGACAAGCTTATTGACTGACTATTTATCGTCTTTAACTTCTTCAAACTCAGCATCAACTACGTCGTCTGCTGGTGCAGCATCAGCTTCTTGAGCCGAACCTTCAGGAGCGTTTTGAGCTTGTTCTTTAGCTTGAGCAATTTCCATTAACTTAGCAGATGCTTCCATTAGCGCTTGAGTTTTAGCTTCAATTACTTCTTTATCATCGCCTTTAATAGCTTCTTCAAGCTCAGTTAATGCTGCTTCAATTTTCTCTTTATCTTCGCTTGGTAACTCATCGCCAGCTTCTTCAATTTGCTTGCGAGTTGCGTGAACCATGCCATCAGCTTGGTTACGAGCAGTTACTAGCTCTTCAAATTTAGCATCAGCATCAGCGTTAGCTTCTGCATCACGTACCATTTGCTCTACTTCTTCATCAGATAAACCAGAAGATGCTTTGATAGTGATTTTTTGCTCTTTACCTGTATTCTTATCTTTAGCCGTTACGTGCAAGATACCATCAGCATCAATATCGAATGTTACTTCGATTTGTGGCGTACCACGTGGTGCTGCTTCAATACCTTCAAGGTTAAATTGACCTAAAGATTTGTTTGCTGAAGCTTGCTTACGCTCACCCTGACAAACATGAACAGTTACTGCAGCTTGGTTATCATCAGCTGTAGAAAAAGTTTGTGACTGCTTAGTTGGGATAGTAGTGTTTTTGTCGATAACCTTAGTCATCACACCGCCCATAGTTTCGATACCTAATGATAGTGGAGTAACGTCTAATAATAGAACGTCAGTCACGTCACCAGAAAGAACACCCGCTTGAATCGCCGCACCAGAAGCTACTGCTTCATCAGGGTTAACGTCTTTACGTGGCTCTTTACCGAAGAAATCAGTAACAGCTTTTTGAACTAGTGGCATACGAGATTGACCACCAACTAAAATAACATCATCAATTTTGCTTACAGATAAGTCTGCATCTTTAAGCGCTTGTTTAAGCGGCTCTAATGTTGCTTTAACCATATCTTCAACTAGTGATTCTAACTTAGCACGAGTCACTTTGATGTTCATGTGCTTAGGACCAGAACCATCAGCAGTGATGTAAGGTAAGTTAACATCAGTTTGTTGTGCAGAAGAAAGCTCACATTTAGCTTTTTCAGCCGCTTCTTTCAAACGTTGCATAGCTAAAGGATCAGCTGTTAAATCCATGCCTTGGTCTTTCTTGAATTCTGCTACAAGATAGTTGATTAGACGGTTATCAAAATCTTCACCACCTAAGTGAGTATCACCGTTAGTCGCAAGTACTTCAAAAGTATGTTCGCCATCCATTTCATCAATTTCAATGATTGAAATATCGAATGTACCACCACCTAAATCGTAAACCGCAACTACTTTATCACCTTCTTGCTTGTCCATGCCGTAAGCAAGAGCAGCAGCAGTAGGTTCGTTGATAATACGTTTAACTTCAAGACCAGCAATACGACTGTCTCTTATACACATCTGACGCTGCCGACGAAGAGGATAGTGTAGATCT
>CAJXRC010000025.1 GCA_913058405.1 uncultured Colwellia sp.
TTTTTGAGCATCGAGCATAACTCTGAGTTGGGAAGAAATTTAATCAAATTGGTATTAGATGTTTTATGAAAACCATGACACTAAAAAAAGACACTATTAAATATTTACCGCTAACAGCCGAATATTTTTCACCAGTAATTACGCTAGCCAATTCGGTTCATGGCGATGGTTATTTAGACAATGAAAAAATTATTGAGTGGACCAATAAAGGCATAGTTAATATGATTAATTGTAGCTTTGTTGCTTTGCTCGGTGATCAAGTTGTCGGCTTTCGTAGTACTTATTCAGCCAACCAATGGCACATAGATCAATGGTGTAGCCCAGAATTATGGCTAGTAGAAAGCCAAAAGTGTTGTTACTTCAAATGTAATACCGTTGATGAAAAACACCGTGGTTTAGGCATTGGTAAACAGCTATTACACCTTGCTATCAAAGCTGCACAGCAACAAGGCGCTCAAGCGGGTATAAGTCATTTATGGAAACAAAGTCCGAAGAATAGTGCAGTATCATATTTCAGTAAATGTGGTGGAAAATTAATAAAGTCACACCCTGGCAAGTGGAATGAAGAGAGTAAGCAAGGATATAACTGTATTTTATGTGGCCATAATTGTCATTGTGAAGCTGCCGAAATGATTATTCGTTTTGATCATTAACATTAATTGAAGATCAAAATTGTACTGCGAGTAAAAGCTAACTAAAGAGTATTCCCTGCACTATTAATCTGATCTTTTAACCGCTTAATGATGTCCTCATTAAATAGCGCTAATCCTTTTCGTGTAAGAATAAAAGACGATGCGCTACCCACGTCATGAGCGATAAGATCTTCATGGCGTAGAAATGCTAACGTCCCTATATGAGCAGCTCGTTTATCAATGTCCGTCTCGGAGTCAACAAAAACATCGTTAAAACCGATTTCTGTTGGTGTAGGAAAATGCTTTGATAATAGTTTTAGTATCATCACTGACGACTCATCGAAATGTGAAAAATTTATGCTCATTAGGTTTTCCCCTTACAATAGAACTCCATGCTATTTAAAATATAGCAGAATCAAAGCAATTATAAAGTGGATATGGACGTGCGATAAATTTCACTATCTGCTGCTAAAACCAAAATCTTTGAATGATAATGGCATAATCATTAGTCTCTTTTACTCGAAACTTCCGTAGGTAAATGCCAGTCAATTTGCTCAATTTTGTGTTTAGCTAACCAAGCATTGGTTTGGGAGAAGTGCTGACAGCCAAAAAAACCTCTGTAAGCAGATAGTGGCGAAGGATGTGGACCCGCTAACACAAGATGTTTTTCTTGATTAATATTTTTACCTTTTTTATGGGCGTGTGCTCCCCATAAAATAAAAACACAACCATCATTGTGTTCATTTAATGCGTTAATCGCTTGTTCAGTGAAAGTCTCCCAACCCAGTTTCGCATGAGAATGGGCATTTGCTTGCTGAACAGTTAATACCGTATTTAACAACAGTACACCTTGCTCTGCCCAATGTGTTAAACAGCCGTGCTTTGGTACTTCAAAGCCCTCAACATCACTCGATAGTTCTTTATAAATATTAACAAGTGATGGCGGTACTTTAATGCCCTCCTGCACTGAAAAAGCTAAACCATGAGCTTGATCTTTTCCGTGATAAGGATCCTGTCCAAGAATAACAACTTTTGTTTCGGCTAAATCAACGTGATTAAAGGCATTAAACACATCCGTTTCTGCTGGATAAATTGCAATGTCAGACGCTCTTTGTTTTGCCACTTCAGTAACTAAATCGTTAAAGTAACTTTGCTTAGCTTCACGAGCAATTA
This sequence comes from uncultured Colwellia sp., assembly GCA_913058405.1. Classification (GTDB taxonomy): domain Bacteria; phylum Pseudomonadota; class Gammaproteobacteria; order Enterobacterales; family Alteromonadaceae; genus Colwellia. The sequence goes on from CAJXRC010000025.1 coordinate 1,806, forward strand.
ACTGTTGCCATTGGGGTTTTATCATCATGCTGCCTTTACGTTATATCGGTATGTTGTCACTGCAATTTCTATTAGTCATTATCTCAGTGCTAATAGTAAAAAAAGCCATCACCAATAGTGATAGCTTTTATATTTTACGTTATATCTAAACTTGAGTAATGGAGTTAACCACTCTTAAGTCAATAATACTCTAGTAACAGAGTATTTATTGAGTAGTCTAACTTAAAAGGTAACTACGTAAATCATTGAAGTTTGCAGCAAGATCTTGCGACAAGATAGGCTCACCAGCACAATCCGCAAGCTCTTTTGGTAAACCTAACGGTTGACCAAGAATACTCTCAACAACTTCTTTAAACTTAGCTGGATGAGCAGTACCTAAAAAGACACCAAACTCCCCTTCTACAGCACTATATTGTAGCGCTTTATAGGCAACAGCAGCATGCGGTTCACTAATGTAACCTAATTTTCTAAGCTGTATAACCGTTGATTGCGTTTGCTCTTCATCAATAGAAACCGAGCTAACACAGCCTTGCTCAACAATACCATTTTTGAGCATATGCTCAACACGTGGCCAGTTATTTGGGTTACTCACATCCATGGCATTTGAAATAGTAGCGACGGTTACATTCGGAGTCCACTCACCTGTTTCTAAATAACGTGGCACAGTGTCATTAGCATTAGTTGCGGCAATAAAACGTTTAATTGGCAAGCCCATTGCTTTGGCAAATAAACCAGCAGTTAGGTTACCAAAATTACCACTTGGGATAGAAAATACAATGCTACTTAAATCACTCTTTGCGCGTGATAATTGCGCTACAGCTTCAAAGTAATAACATACTTGCGCCAATAATCGACTGATGTTAATTGAGTTTGCCGAATTTAAACCGATGGTATTTGCTAGCTCTTTATCATCAAAAGACTGTTTTACCAGTGATTGACAATCGTCAAAGTCACCATCAATTGCTAATGTTTCAATATTTCCACCTAACGTGGTGAACATTTTCTCTTGTAGTAAGCTGATTTTACCTTTCGGGTACATGATCACAACACGAATGTTATCGATACCGTGAAAAGCATGAGCAACTGCTGCGCCAGTGTCACCCGAAGTGGCAGTTAAAATGGTTAAAGGTTTAGTTTCACCACTGGCTTTGGCATCTTTAGCAACGAAGGCTTGTAAACATTTGGCCATAAAGCGGGCACCAAAGTCTTTAAACGCTAACGTTGGCCCGTGGAACAATTCTAAAATAGCGCGTTCTGGGCTAATCGGTTGCAACAAAGCAGGGAAATTAAAAGCATCTGTTACTATATCAGTTAGCTCACCTTTTGTTAGATCACCCTCAACGAACGGCAGTAAAATTTTAACGCTGCGCTCTACCAAAGGCAGTGCTAACAGCTCTTCGATATTATCAAGTTTTGGCATATCACTAGGGAAAAATAGTCCCTGATTTTTACCTAAACCTTGTTTGACTGCTTGAGCGAAAGTTACCTGCTCGTCATTTTCTTTTAAATTATAAAATTTCACTGTCATTCCTAATAATCTGTTCACTAATATTGTTTTGCCAAGTGCTTATATCTCATCAAAGCACATGGATATTAAATTTCTGTTGCGCCAACATCATCGACTTTACACACATGAACGAAGCCTAATGCTGTTTGTAGATAATTATCTTGTAACCATAGCGCAAATTGCTCAGCTTGCTTTTCGCTATCACATACACAAAATAGGGTCGGTCCTGAGCCTGAAATTCCAACCGCTAATGCGCCTTGCGCACTCAAATAATCTCGAGAAGCTTTATACTTTGGCAACAAATCAGTGCGATATGGTTCTGCAATCACATCAGTTAATACTGAGAATGCTTGGCTTTTATCTTGACGATGACATGCATCAACAAATGTCGCTAAATTTCGACCGTAGCTGATAACGTCACTACGACTATACGTTGTAGGTAAAACGTCTCGTGCTGCCTTTGTTGACACTTCGATGCCAGGATATGCCATCACATAATAGCAATCATCGAAGCTTGGTAAAATGCGCGAGATCACATTTTCATCCGGTACCATTAACTGCAAGCCGCCTAAATAACATGGCGCAACATTATCATAATGTAAGCTGCCACTAATTTGCGCTTCCATTTGACCAGTCATTTTCAATACTGCGTTTTCATCAAAACTAAAGTTATGGTATTTAGCATAAAATGTATTCAAAGCAGCTAAAGCGGCAACTACAGAGCAAGCACTTGAGCCTAAACCACTGCCCACTGGCATTTTTTTATCTAAGGTAATCGCAACAAAAACAGCTGACTGTTTGGCTATAATTAATTGCTCATTGAATAATAACAAGCAAGACCAAACAATGTTATCTTCCTTATTACTTGGCAATTTATCAGCAAAGCTACCGATAACCGCTAGAGTACTCTCATTATTGTTCGTTGCATTCACAGTAACAACATCACCTAATAAGGTACCATCTATAGGTTTTACTGCCAGCCCTAACACATCAAAGCCGACACTAACATTACCTATAGAGGCTGGTGCAAATACCGAAACACTTTTATTAACATTGCTATTAGTAACAGACATTAGTGTTGTTGCTCCCAAGCTAAAGTTCTTAATAAATCACCAAAAACACCTGCAGCTGTTACCGCTGCACCAGCACCGTAACCACGTAAAACAAATGGTAATGGTTGATAATAACGACTATGAATCGCTAAAGCATTTTCGCCATCTTTAATGCTATATAATGGATGGTCTACGCCGACAGTTTCAATAGATACTTGGCATTTTCCATCAATGATATTGCCAATGTAACGAAGGACTTTCCCTTCAGATTTTGCATTAGCTACGCGTTCAGAAAAGTCCGCATCAAGCTTAGTTAAATTGCTCATGAACTGACTTACATCGCCACTGGCATCAAAATCATTAGGGAGTACAGATTCAATATTGATATCTGATAACTCTAACTGCATACCGGCTTCACGCGCCATAATTAATAACTTACGCGCAACATCCATACCACTCAAGTCATCGCGAGGGTCTGGCTCAGTAAAACCATTTTCTTTCGCAATGGCTGTCGCCTCTGATAACGACATACCCTCTTCTAACTTACCAAACATATAAGATAACGAACCCGACAAGACGCCTTCAAAACGTTGCAATTCATCACCAGCTTTAATCAAGCTTTGTAAGGTATCGATAACAGGTAAGCCCGCACCAACCGTTGTTTCATATAAGAAACGACGATTAGTTTTTTGAGCAGTACTACGGAGCTCTTGATAATATTCCCAAGAATCTGTGTTTGCCTTTTTATTCGGCGTAACGATATGAAAACCTTCTGCTAGATAATCGACATAACTCATTGCCAATGTTTCATTTGACGTAGAATCAACAAAGACAGGGTTGATTAAGTGATTATCACGAACAAAAGCTTTAAGGTTATCTACATTAACTTCTAACGCTTCTGACGCGTTGGCCATAGCGTCTTGCCAGTTATTTAAATCAATACCTTCTTTATCAAACACCATACCTTTAGAGTTAGCAATTCCGTAGACTTTCAAGACAATGTTTTGTTTTTTCAAACTCGCTTGTTGTCGTGATATTTGCGCAATCAACTCACTGCCAACAACACCACACCCGACCAAGAACACATCAATTGTTGGTTTATGCGAAAAGAAGTTCTGATGACTTACTTTCATCGCATCCATACATTTTCGTTGCTCTACAACAACTGAGATACTGCGTTCTGATGAATCTTGAGCAATAGCAACCACATTGACTCGAGCTTGTGCCAATGAACTAAAGAATTTAGCTGCTACACCTCGTTGATGATGCATGCCGTCACCGACAAGTGATACAATTGATAGTTCGCTTTTTAGTTCTAACGGTTCAAGTAAACCATTTAACAATTCTAATTCAAATTCATCATGCAAACTTTGTTTAGCTCGCGCTGAGTCACTTGAATAAATACAAAAGCTAATACAATACTCACTTGAAGACTGACTAATGAGTACCAAAGAAATATTTTCTCTGCTCATCGTAGCAAATACACGGCTCGCCATGCCTACCATGCCTTTCATACCTGGTCCCGATACATTTACCATCGTTAGATCATCAAGGTTAGAAATTGCTTTAACACGTTTTTGCTGATCATTCTCATTGGAAATAAGCGTACCCGGTGCGCTTGGGTTACTCGTATTCTTAATTAAACAAGGGATATGGTACTGAGCAATCGGACCGATTGTTTTAGGATGTAAAACACTGGCACCAAAATAAGAGAGCTCCATTGCTTCTTGATACGATAAATAATCCAATAATTTAGCTTCTTTAATGTAACGAGGATCTGCGTTGTAAACCCCATCTACATCAGTCCAAATTTCACAACATTCAGCTTCAGCACAAACAGCTAATACGGCTGCTGAATAATCAGAGCCGTTTCGGCCTAACGTGGTTACTTGTGGTAATGCATCATCATTGTCAGCATTTACACCAATAAAACCTGGCATTAACGATATTTGATTTAATTCAGTGTATTCACGGCTAAACTTATCTTTCGATAGCACTAAATCAGCTACCGCATTAAGGGACGATTTATTAGTGAATAAAAACTTTTCTGGCGATAACAAGGAAACTTGTAGGTCAGAAGCTTGTAATACAGCATCAAGAATTGCCACACTTAATCGTTCACCGGTACTGATAATGCGAGCGCGAATATGATCTGGGCAATATGTCAGTAATGTAGCGCCTTGCATATAGCGAGAAATTTGGTGCTCATAATTAGCTAATGCTTGTTCACAATGCTGATTGTTGAAATTGCTTATACTCGCAGATAAATCTTCAATAATAGTATTAATTGCACGTTTAAAGTGACCTAAATCGGCTACTACTTTTTCTTCGTCGCTAATATTTTCCGTCATAGCAACTAAGTGGTTAGTAACCCCTTGCGGAGCTGATACAACAACAGCAAGTTTTGATGATTCGCTTTTATTTTGGATAATATCGGCAACTTGACGAAAACGCTCTGCTGAAGCTAGTGAAGAGCCACCAAATTTAAGTACACGCATGTTTTCTTCCTTTATAAAGAAATAATGAATAAAGATACTCTTTGCTTATTAAGTTATTTAAGCAATTAGAGTTAATACTCTTCATTATAAGCATAAAAAAGCCCGTAACCTTTTCAGGTCACGGGCTTCGATAAAATTTTTATTTTTACACGTTAGCCAGCGACCGCCATCCTAATTAGGGTGGTAGTGGTTGTAATAATGGTAATGTGGCTGGTGTTTATTTTCATAAGGTTAAAATGCCTTAAGTTACAGTAACTGTCAATCTTTAATGACAAATAATATTAAATAAAAAGTTATAATTTATGCGTAATAATTTAATATCAGATAATAACGTGTTAGCACAGACACATACTTATTCTATTTCAAGAAACAAGTTCAGCAGCACTACAAACTTGATTCCGTCCCTCAGATTTTGCTTTATATAACGCGCTATCGGTCTGGGTAATTAGCTCTTCATAATTTGATTCTTTATCACTCAATTGAGCAACACCTAAGCTGACAGTTACATTTATCACTTGGTCATTATAAGTTAACGGTGTTGTGGCAATTATTCGACATATACGTTGTGCTAGCTCTATTGCGCCTGCAGAGTCAGTCTCAGGTAAAATAATAGCAAACTCTTCACCACCATAACGACCAAAGGTGTCTTCTACCCTCAACAAAGTACTTATTAAGGCACTGACTTCAGTTAACACCATATCACCACCTTGATGGCCATAGTTATCGTTAAGTAATTTAAAGTGGTCTAAATCAAGCATTATCAAAGATAATTTTTTGTTATGACGTCGAGCTTTTGCATATTCTTGTTCTAATGAGTCTTGCCAATGCCTGCGATTATAGATTTGTGTTAATCCATCTATGCGACTTATTTGCGCGATCTCAGCTAAGGTCTTTTGTAATTGCATTTGATAATGACAAGCGTCGGTAACATCTTCGATTAAAATACAAATATGTTTGTCTGTAGCATCCGTTTCAATGGGCAAAAAGGTACAATTTTGTGCCATAAATTCACTATCAGTCGTGATAGGACGAGTATGGGGTAATTCGAATAAATGGTGTCTTTGCTGCCAAGAGCAAAAACTCGGCGTATTTAGTTGTAAAACCGAACTAAGTTTACGAGTTAACCAACGTTGAGGCAGCTCTGGAAAGGCGCTAAAAATGGATTGCCCAATAATATTATCTGAGATTTTGTCAGTATGAACTTGCAAAAAACGATTCCAGAGAACAATATTGAAATCAGCATCTAACACTAAAACACCAGTATTTAACTGGTTAGCGATCTGACTATTAATTTGTTCAAGTACCAACTCATTAATAGCTGGTACGTTTGTAGTTTTTTCTGTAGTGGGCGCAGTAATATCAAGCATTAATATTCTTCCAAAATACGATCAAGTACATGTTTTATATTGGTTATCGCCGTTTCAGGGATCAATAAGATCATATTGCAATTAAAAGAGTAGTCCGTCACTTGATAATTAATATTCACTTTTAATGCTAACTCCCAAGTAAATGGCATTTGTTGCAAATGCTCAGATAATATTTCCTGTACATTAGGTAATAGTTTTGGCGCATTATAAGACAAGCGATTATCAATTTGTTGAGCAAACACATTTAAAAACGTTGTTGTTAAAATAGAACTAATATCAATTAATTGTTCGTCCTGAGATAATTCATCAGGCTCATATCCCAATAAATCAGCAATTCGACCTGAATCTTCTTCTTGGTAAACTAATAATGACTCACCACGAATACCTTCATAACCGAAGAATCCTTGGCTTACCACCGCCATAGTATTCTTCTGCTGACTCAAGGTTTTCATCAGGTCTTTAGCTTCGACACTTTCAATACTAGGAACTTTTAAATAAACAAAAGTATCCAGATAACGGGCAAGTTGATCACTTGCTTGTCCCATAGCAATATTAATAAGCTCTTGTAAGCAATCTTGTTGGTCTTCAGTTAGGTGAAATTCATTCATAGAAGACCATGTAGCTGCAAATTATTAAGTAATGCATCTGCTTGTACAGGCTTACGCATAAACTCTTTTGCTCCTAGTGCTTTTACCTTGTTTTGCATTTCAGGTTGAATATCTGCTGAAATAACAAAAACGCTGCAATTTAGTTTTAATTTTTGTATGCCTTGTAAAACACCAATACCATCAATGCCTGGCATAGTAAGATCGAGAAAAAGAATTTCAATACTATTATCACGTAAAATTGTCAGAGCTTCCGCGCCATTACAAGCAATTTGAACGGAATCTTTCCATTCTTCTGGAAGGCTTCGAAGCACTTGCTTTCTGGCCATGTTTGAATCATCGCAAATAAGCACCGATGGGCTCATAGAAGGAGGGACCTTATTTTATTTTATTGGTGATAATTTACCCTAAATAAAAGCAATTGTTAATCAACAATTCATTTTTTTAACAATAATGTGCAGATAGTTCACTTATAAGGTGCAAACTCGTACTTTTAACATGAAATAGCTCTATTTTATAAGAAACTAGAAGGTGATTAGGAGAAAAAGCAGATTTTGTAAATTCAAAAGGAGAGTCAGAGGTTTGAAAGAGGACTAATAGAAAATCTATGTAATTAATTACACAGAAAGAAAGACAAAAGATAAAGCTTGAGGTAGAAACGGGTGACTCAATATCGGGGTATTCTAACCTTTAGAACAAACTGCCTAATAGAAAAAAAGCACATGCAATAGATAGTAGTGCTGAGCTGATATACACAGTGAAGATCTTGATACTATCGAAATTAATTTTCATCACATTGCCTTTTAAAATTTTAATAATTAGTAAAAGAGAGTTAGTGAGTTGATTATAATTTATTGCAACAGCAAAAAGTGTAGTTAACGGTAGGTAAATTGTCTATTTTTGTGACAAAGATCATTGTTCTTCTGATATTTCGCCTATTTTAGTTGGGTTGTAGCCAGTGTAATTGTGATTGATAGTCAGAAAGCCACCTTTTAGCTAATTGATAGTTGGGGCAGAAATTCTCAACAAGTTGCCAGAAATCTTTCGAGTGATTTAAATGCTCTAAATGGCATAACTCATGGACAATCACATAATCTATAACAAATGTAGGCGTCATCATTAAGAGGTAGTTGAAGCTTACTTCCCCCTTATTATTACAACTTCCCCAGCGAGCTCGATACTGGCGAATATTGATCATTGTTGGTTTCAAAGATACTCGTTTACTGATCAGTTCCAGACGTTCAATAATTAGTTGTTCTGCTTGTTGCTTAAAGTAACTTTCCAGCTGTTTTTTTACCTGCCTGGATTTTTCTGAAGGAACGACTAACTTAGCGTTAACTTTTTCACTGATAGCAACATTGAGCTGCTTAGTTCTTGATTGTTGATCACTATCTTTCTCTATCTCAGAAGATGTATCACAGCTAAAGAATACTCCAGCTTTCTTTGCGGAAGTTATATTGAGAGTGACTTCCTCTCCTAAATAAAGCAAATTCGAATTCTGACTGAAGTTACAACATTTAGGTGTTTCTTGTTGTTCCGCTAATTTAGTGCGTAACCAAGTTGACTTCTCTTGAATAAAAACATCAATAAAGTCTGTTGTCACATAATGCGGTGCTCTCACTGTTACTTGACCATGCCTAACCTGCAGGACGAGTGTTTTCCTACGCTTACTGCGAATAAGTTTATATTCAAGCATGCAAGGTTAACCACAACACTTAATAGTCAATTAGCTAGCTTCACTCAACTTTGCAGCGGCTACTTTAGCTTTGCTCTTTTTGTTTTTCACTGCAGGCTTTTTTTCTTCACTATCAACAATCTCAACGATTGATGTATCCGTTGTTTTTTCAACTGACTTTTTATTAGTTGTTTTGGTAGGTTTTTTGGCTAATAAAGCAACAAGTACTTCTTCTCTATGTTGTGCTAAGAAAATACTTAACTCTTCATTGGCGTTATCACTTAACTCCACAGAAGATTGAGAGAACATTTGGCTTAAGTTATCAGCCATATCCAACATTTTGTCATATTCATCAGCTGATTTTTTATCCATAAATGTTTTCGCCTCTACCCCGTTTCTAATTACTACAAACCGACTTTCAACTGCCATTAGATTTCCCCATCCCTACTTTTGAATTAATTAATAACTCATAACACTGTTAAAAAATTAATACCTGAGCATTAAATTAACGTTTACACAAATAATATTGACCACAATAGCATAGCCAACACGAAAACTGTATATAATAACAGTTGAATAATACTGCTTTCGATAATATTGCACATTGTCAGTTTTAAAAATGCGTCAATCATCGCAAGTTCAACAGCTTCAATTACACATATTGCATGTCAAAATATCACCAAATGTAAATGTTAATGTCACTATTAAATTAAGTTTGCTGCTGAATAAACAAACAATCAAGCACTTAAGGAATATTCGTCTTTAAACTCTTGATTTTTACTTACATCCTCTGGGTAAATGGATACAACTTTTAGTTAAAAAGAGTCCACTATTATTATGTACCTTGCTTAACAAGGTCGAAAAAAACGCTAACGATATAAAATAACACTATGGAGAATTACTATGACTACTTTCAAAAAAACACTACTTGCTCTTGCTGCATCTTTACCTGTTTTAGCTATAAGTTTACCAAGCCAAGCAGCAATGACACCTTATATGGAAAAAGCCTTAATAGATGTTTGTAAAGCAGCTAAAAGCAATAGTCTTATCAAACTCAATGACACAACTAAATCATACCGTATAAAAACCGAAACAGTTGCATTAAAATTAATGTGCAATGGTGAAGACGTAATTAGCTTTGCAGAAAACAATGGTGCCGATAAAACAGCAGCCAAATTACAAAGAAGTATAGGTAATGTACAAATTACCGATGTTGCCGCATTGTCAAAAGTTAACGTAACTTTTTAAAGTGACCGCTAAATAAGAACGCTCAAGAGGGAAATATTGAGCGTTCGTCTTTATTCTTTTCCTGGATAATATTTATTTTCTAACCACTATATTAATTGACTAAACGATAACTACTCGCCAAAAACTCTTTCAAACCAAGACCTATTATCTATTCTTTCCTGTAAACACTTTTCTGAAGTAACTATACCGTCTCGTACAGCAGGATAAATGATAGTATTGGCACACTTGTCTGTTACCGCATTACCTGTTTGTTGCTCAAAAAGAGTGACGACAATACTCTCTGGTTTCGCATCAACTTTATTAACTACGCCCTGTTTCTTCATGAAATCCGCAAATAATGGCAATGCACCACTACTTCCAGTTAGACCTGTTGGTTTATTATTATCCTTTCCCAACCAAGTTGTTATCAAGTGCTTGTTGTCGTAACCAATAAACCAACTATCACGCAAAGCGTTACTTGTCCCTGTTTTACCCGCAACTCTCTTATTATCTAGTCGCCAACTTAGTGAGCGCGCTGTGCCCTCACGAGTGACTTTTTCTAAAGCATAATCCAGTAAATAGGCAGTATTCTCTGATAAACGCTGCTCACTTAATTGCTGATTTTGCCAGAGTGTCTCATTATTCGAAGACAGTATTTTAGTAATGGTGTGAGCTTTTTGGTAAAAACCATGGTTAGCAATCGCTAAATATAACTGGTTGATCTCCAATGGCGACATATTAATTGCGCCTAATAAAACAGACGGACGCATTTGAAGATTCGACTGATAACCTAAACCTTTAATAGCATCAGCTACATTATCTAATCCTAAACTCATGCCCAAATTAATGGTAGGGACATTGAGTGAATAAACTAGCCCTTCAATTAATGAGACTTGCCCTCGATATTTGCCATCATAGTTTTTCGGTTGCCATTTTTTGCCCGTACCATTTCGTAAAGTAATCGCTTTATCATCTAAAATAGTGGCAAAATTGTATTGTTGATAACGTTCAAGTGCTGCAGCATAAATTGCGGGTTTAATTAAAGAACCAATATGGCGTTTGGCATTGAGTGCTCGGTTAAAGCCAGCATAACCACTCTCTCTACCACCAACTAAGGCCCTTATTTCACCACTAGCAATATCAGTGACCACCATGGCCGCCTCTAGTTCTTTTTGTTTATATTTTCGTTCTAACAAAGGCAACTGTTTTGCAACACTTTGCTCTAACAATTGCTGACTTCGGTGTGAGAACCCAGTAAATACCTTTATGCCTGATTTTTGAGTAAAACTGGATAGGTATTGATTCAGCTCAGCATTAACTAGTTGCAAATAAGCAGGATAATTTTTTTTGGCTAATCGTCGTTTTGACCTAATAGATAATGTTGACTCTGCCGCTTCTTCAAAATCCACAAGTGACAATAAGTGTTGTTCAAACATAAGTCTAAGAATAAGGTCTCGGCGTTCTATGGCGCGTTTTGGATGTCGCCATGGGTCGTAGTAACTTGGACCTTTAACTTGGGCTATTAACAGAGCCATTTGACCATGACTTAATTCATTAATTTTTTTTCCAAAATAAAACTGAGAAGCCAAACCAAAACCATAGACACCATTGGCATAATTCTGCCCTAAATAGACTTCATTAATGTAAGCTTCGAGCAGCTGATCTTTACTGTATCTAAGTTCTAAAATTAGTGCCATTAGTGCTTCTTTAATTTTTCGAGAAAGTGTTCGTTCTCGATTAAGAAACATATTCTTGGCTAGCTGTTGAGTTAACGTACTACCACCCTGTACCGTTCGTCCCGCACGAATATTATTAAACAGCGCTCTAAAAATACCAAAGGGTGAAACACCATGATGATGATAAAAATCTCGATCTTCAATTAACAATAACGTATCAATCAACTGGCTAGGCAGTTCTTCTAATGATACCAATACACGATCTTCCTTATTATCAGGAACTAAGCGTGCTAATAACTGTGGCTCAAGCTGTATTGTGGTAACTGCTTGCTGGTCAACACTCAGCGCAACAACAATCCCGTTAGCAATCTCGACACTGAGTTGCTGAGCGTAATTCGCCCCCTCGGCAAAATCGAAAGGACGTTGAAAAATATTCAAACGTTCTGCGGATTGCGAAAATTGCCCTGGACGGGTGGCAAATTTAACTTTATGGTACCCATTAACTTTTAATGACTGTGCTATTTCTTCTAGGTTTTCTTGTTCACCCAATTGTAATTTTTTTATTTGACCATAAACTTGTACTGGCACTTGCCAACGCTGGCCTTCAAACTTTTTTCTTACCTTAGCATCAAGGTAGATAGAAAAAATTCCTACCGTAAACACGGAGGCAATCATTAACTTGCCTAACGTTATCGCTATTCGGCGTAAAATTGATTTCTCATTAGGCATTGGGCCACTTCGTTTTGTTGCGTTATTTTTTGACATTATTTTTCTATATGCTGTGGCTGTTAATTTTTACTAATAATTAGTGCAACTGAAAAGTTAAGTACTCCCCAACTACAACGTTAGTTACTCTTTTATATGACGCTTCATTTTATTGGTTGCTTTAGCGTTGATAGGATCGTCTGGCCAATAATGCCTAGGATAACGGCTTTTCATGTCTTTTTGCACTGCTTGATAGCTTCCAGACCAAAATTTAACTAAATTTTGTGTTACTTGAATAGGCCGTTGCGCGGGGGAAAGCAACTCTAATAATAAAGGTATCCCTTGATTCTGTTCACTTATACCAGCAATAACTCCAACATTGGGTGTTATGGTTAGACCATATAATTCTTGCATAGGTAATGAAACTTTTGGAGATTCATCCAGAGAATAACTGATAGGACAATTTCTTCCGGTAGGCCCTATATAAACAGTCGGCGCAGCTTGTTTTAATATTTTTTGTTCTTGATAGCTCAATAAAGATAATAACATATGTGATAAATCAAGTTTATCAAGCTGCGCTTTCGTTTTTATACCACCAACAAAGGGAGCAAACCAGGTTGCGAGTGTTGCCAATAACACCTCATCATCGATAACCGCTAAACCATATTCTGGACAATATTTATTCAACCATTGCCAACGAGCCTTTAGCGCTAAATCATTGGCCTGCCAAGATAAAAAACTTACTCCCTTTCTTAAAACCAGATCACACCACATGGTGCTAATCGTTTCGGCCGTTATCTCTTGTTTTAATGGCTGTTCTGATAACACTATTGCACCAAGTGACGTTTGTTTTTTAGCAATTATTCTACCGCTCTTATTATCAAAATTTGCAACGTCACGCTGTTTTATTTTTGCAGAAAAAACAGTAGTGATTTCCTCCATGCTGATCTGACTTGCTAATCTGACATTTAACTTACTACCAAACTGATTCGTTTGCGCGATAACCATAAAGTCCTCACTGGCTAAAGCATCTTGCTCGTTTACTGTTACCCCTTTGCCGTTAACGCAAATAAATTCACCATGATTCCCACGAGATTTAGCAACACGTTCGGGGTAAGCATAAGCGAGTAATATACCTGTTTTTACTAAATCAAGAGTCTCTATGCTAAAGCGTAACTGTACATTTTGAGCAAGGCGGTTTGCTTGCTGTATAATTCGTTCAAACAATGGGTTTTTATTACGCTTAGGCTGAATAAGTAATTGTAACCGATGCAATAGATCACAATCATATTTAGCCTGCTCTCCCTTTAAAACATCACGTTCTTCGAGTAAAGCCGCAATTAAACACGCCAAATGCGTAATACTTTCCCCTTGGGCCCTTGCCATTAAGATCATATGAGCAAAACGAGGATGGCAGGGTAAACCAGCTGCTTTTTCACCATGTTTAGTCAGTAAGTATTTATCGTCAACGATATCTAGGCTGTGTAATTCTTGCCATGCTTGTTGTTCCTTACTCTTACTGGGCAATTCCAATAAGGGTAACTCAGCTAAACCAGTAACTCCCCAACGAGCAGCTTCTATGAGCGTAGGTAGTAAATCTGCCTGTTGGATATCATTAACACTGTGTAATGGCCTACGTTCAAAGTCGTCCTTGCCATATAAACGAATACATTGGCCTGGCATTAAACGTCCGGCTCGTCCGGCTCTTTGCACAGCCGAAGCTTTTGATATTTGTTTTTGTATTAGCTTATTCATCAAACTAGCACTATCAAACACAGCAACTTTTTCAAGCCCACAATCAATGACAAGATCAATGCCATCAATTGTCAGTGATGTTTCTGCAATATTTGTAGCCAATACCACTTTACGCTGCCCCTTCAAACAAGGAGCGATAGCTTGCTGCTGTTCTTGTAAACTCAATTCTCCAAATAAAGGGCAAATTTTGACACTTTCCGATTGATTAGACAGTAAACTATCAACTAAAAAACGAATATCGGCTACGCCGGGTAAGAAAACTAAAATCGAGCCCTGGTGATTAAGCATTTTATCTTTGATAACAGTCAACGCATGTTCACGCCAACGTTGATGGCCTTTTGGAGCTTGATAACTCACCTCTATTGGATAACTTCGCCCTTCACTCCTCAGAATATGAGCATCTGGCAATGCTTGACTTAAATACTCAATATCTAACGTCGCCGACATTAGCAATATCTTTAAATCTTCTCTCAATTCTGTTTGTACTTCACGGGTAAGAGCAAAAGCTAAATCGCCCTGTAAACTACGTTCATGAAACTCATCAAAAACAATTAATGCAGTATCTAAAAGTTCCGCATCTTTTTGAATGATCTGCGTTAGTATGCCTTCAGTAATAACTTCAAGACGGGTATTCGCTGATGTTTTACTATCGTTTCTTAATCGATAACCAATAGTTTCTCCTACCTTTTCCCCCAATTGTTTAGCTAAAAATATCGCTATATTTTTAACAGCCAAACGTCTGGGTTGCAGCAGATATATTTTCTTATCAACTAAACTTTGCAAGGTTAATAACCATAGAGGTAAACAGGTCGATTTACCCGCTCCAGGAGGAGCCGATAAAATGAGAGTATTATGCTCATCAAGGCTACGGCAAAATTGTTGTTTAATTGCTTCTATGGGGAGAGGAGTAGTCACGGTCATCGACAAAATAAAATTATTATAAATATGCTTACTATCATAACAATTATTAGTGGCCTGGCATATTACCAAACCGTTTAATCAATCAACTTCATGGCCGTATTCAATTAACCTAGACGCCTTAACCTTCAATGAAGAGAAACTCGATAGCGGAGTTAGATTTTGTCTTTTTAACGTAACTAAGGGATGTTAGCTTATCATTAAGGTACATACTGACTCGATGAAAGGGGTTATTGCCCAACGTCTTAATTTGTTGGCTACTTAATTTTCTTGCTAAATAAACTAAATAGAAAGTTAGCGCCGATGAAGATATAAAAGTTAATTTTCTCTTTAATTAAACAAGGCTTTTAAGGAGAAGCTCGCAAAGTAAAATTATTATCAACAAAACCTATATGAACCCTTGTGTTAGAACAACTAACCTTAAAGAGTAAAAAATTAACAAGAAAACTTGCAAAAAAAAAATTATATGCTTACTTGGCAAATTAATTAAAGACTGTTATTACTAAACGTTCCCCTTTTTTAATCAGAGACAATCAGAGAGGAAATAGCATGCAACATTCGGCACATGGAAGTTACGTCATTGAACAACAAAGTAATATTTTATTAGTTGATGTACAAGAACCGTTTAATGACGTGACCGCAGAAAAATATCACCAAGATATTAAACAGCTAACAGAAAAAATGACTGGTGAGCCATGGGGGTCATTAATAACCTTTCGTGGCAATAGTGTTTTTACACCTGATGCCGAACAACAGTTAAAAAAAACCACTCAATACCGACAAGAGAAAGGCATGATAGCTATTGCTGTTGTTATTTTAAATAGCGCCTATGCCGATATGCAACAAATGCAATTACAACGTATTTACCATGACTGCCAAATAGAGTTTCATGTATTTAGCGATAACGAAATAGCTACCGATTGGCTTCATGATTATATTAAACAGGCAAGTTAATTAACATGACAATACGAGTAAAAAGCTACATTATAATGAGCTACTAACTTAATTAGCTCATTATAATATGATACTTCAAGTACAATCTGCTAAATTGATTAAACGTTATAAACGCTTTCTAGCCGATATTGAACTTAACGGTGGTGAGGAGACAACCATTCATTGTGCTAATACAGGTGCTATGAAGGGTTGTGCAGAGCCTAATGATACCGTGTGGTTTAGCACATCAACCAACACTAAGCGAAAATACCCATTTAGCTGGGAGATAACACAAAGCCAAAATAATCACTTTATTTGCGTCAATACCCTACGTGCTAACCAATTGATAGAAGAAGCATTACACCAAGATTTAATCAAGGAATTGTCTGGCTTTGATGAATTGAGACGAGAAGTAAAATACGGTAATGAAAACAGCCGAGTTGATTTTTTAGCCACTTATAAAAATGCCCCTGACACTTACATTGAAGTTAAATCAGTCACCTTATTGAATGATGGTCATGGCTACTTCCCTGATGCTGTTACGACGCGTGGTCAAAAACATCTGCGTGAATTAATGGATATGGTTACACAGGGACATAGGGCGGTCTTATTATTTGCCGTTTTACATAGCGGTATTAATGATATCGCTGCCGCTAGTCATATTGATCCAATCTATGCTAAATTACTGAAAGAAGCCCGCCTTGTTGGTGTTGAGATAATAGCTTATAAAGCAGACTTTTCACTAAAACTTAATGAGATTGAGATTAACGTTGTAGAAAAAATTCCTTTTATTGAACGATAAAGATTGACTAGTCCTAGTAAAACTTGCTAAAAAAGCTTGCTCAAAATTTTTAAATAACAGTGTTAAAAACATCACTTTAGTTAACCTGTTGATAATATTAAATAAAATATTTATTTTAGCTAATTTGTTGATTTTTATCATGAGCGACACAATATAGTCCTGATTCATCGGGTCATATATAACATATTGGCACTTACAACAAAGGCATCTTGTCACGTAAAACGTGATATATTAATGATTTGCCTTGGTCTATGTAGCATTGGGAGAATAAGCATGCCAACAAATAAACACAAGCCACTAGGTATCCTTGCCTTAGCAGGCGTTGCGCCATATCAAGAAAAAGCTGGCGAAGAGTACATGGAAGAGCCACAGCAAGAGCATTTTAAGAAAATTTTAGATGCTTGGCGCCTACAGTTACGTGAAGAAGTTGATCGTACCGTAACGCATATGCAAGATGAAGCAGCAAACTTTCCAGATCCTGTGGATAGAGCAGCTCAAGAAGAAGAATTTAGTCTTGAATTACGTACACGAGACCGTGAACGCAAACTTATCAAGAAAATTGAGAAAACTTTACAGTTAATTGAAGATGACGATTTTGGTTTCTGTAAGTCTTGCGGCATAGAAATTGGTATTCGTCGTTTAGAAGCTCGTCCTACTGCCGATCTTTGTATTGAATGTAAAACGTTAGCTGAAATTAAAGAACGCCAAATGGCTGGCTAACTGTTAGCTAACCTTAGCTAGTTTTTACTCGACATAGCTCACATGCAAAACTTGCATACCTTCGTATACAATAAGCGACCACTTGAGCCTAAAAAGGCTCATCAATATCGTGGTCGCTTTGCTCCATCCCCTTCTGGTTTACTTCATTTTGGTTCTCTTATCGCTGCTTTAGCGAGTTTTCTTGATGCAAAAGCGTTTGTTAACGATTGTGGCGAGCATGGAAAATGGCTTATTCGCATTGAAGATATTGATCTGCCTCGCGAGAAAAAAGGCGCCAGCTCAGCAATATTAACTACGCTAGAAGCTTTTGGACTACACTGGGATGAAACAGCACTTTATCAAAGTACTCAATCGCAATACTACCGTGATATTTTATCTAGTCTCGCACATCAAAATTTAAGCTATTATTGCCAATGTACTCGTTCTCAAATCAAGGTAATCGGCGGTATCTATCAAGGTCATTGTCGTACCGCTAATTGTCACTCTACTGCCAGCGCTATAAGACTTATCAATCAATACGGCTTACATCAATTTAATGATATATTTCAAGGTGATGTGGTTTGTAATAAAGCATTAGCTAATGAAGATTTTATTATTCATCGTAAAGATGGCTTATTTGCCTATCAACTCGCGGTAGTTGCTGATGATATTGCACAAGGCATTACTCATGTTGTTAGAGGCTGTGACTTACTCGAACCTACCGCTAGACAACTGACTCTTTTTAAAACATTAAACAGTAGTTTTTTACCCTGTATGACACCGCAATACGGGCATATTCCTTTAGCCATAACGAGTGAAGGTTACAAACTGAGCAAGCAAAATAAAGCACCCGCCATTGATAATGCCAATCCACAGCCAGCGCTCGTTGCAGCACTAATGTTTTTAGGCCAAGCACCAATGCCCGAGTTAGCTTTTGCTAGTGTAGAAGAGATAATTCAATGGGCGATAAATAATTGGCAACGACACCGCGTACCGAAAGCTCTTGAGATAAACATCGATTAAGAGCAATGACACCTATAAGCCTCTTATGAAGTATTAACAAAGGAAATATTATGTCTACTAACACACGCAAGACTATTGTAATCACCGGAGCCAATCGCGGCATAGGCTATGCTATGGCTAAACTCTGCCAACAACGAGGTGATATTGTTTATGCACTTTGTCGTAAAAGCTCTAAAGACTTAGACTCTCTTGGTGTCAACGTGATAGAGCAAGTAGAGATTGCTAACCAATCAGGTATCGACAAAGCCGTATCAGCACTTAAGGGAATTAACATTGATTTGTTGATAAACAATGCCGGGATTTTACGTGATGAACAGCTGAGTGACCTAAACAAAAATACTATTATTGAGCAATTTAATGTTAATGCGCTTGCGCCGTTGTGTTTAAGTCATGCTTTACTAACTAATTTATCCTCAGGTAGTAAAATTGCTTTAATCACTTCTAGAATGGGATCTATCACGGATAACACTTCGGGTGGAAGATACGGTTATCGCATGTCTAAAGCCGCGCTTAATATCGCAGCAGTATCATTGGCACGTGATCTGACAGAGGATAATATTGCTGTCGGTATTTATCATCCTGGTTATGTGCAAACCGAAATGGTAAATAGTAATGGCGTGTTAAATAATGGTGATATCAGCGCGAATGAAGCAGCTGAGCGACTAATTGCTTTAATGGATAATTTAACTATGTCAGATTCAGGCGTATTTAAGCACTCAAATGGTGAAATATTACCTTGGTAACTTTATACCAATCCGTATAAGAAAGTGATCACTTAGCGATAATTTAAAGGCTTAGAGGTAAGGCTTTGATTGTAGATAATGGTTATTACCCTTATCAAAATCAATAACGCGGTATATAAGCCTTTAAAACTCGCCCTAGGGAAAGCATGAGACACCATGATAACTTTACAAAATGAATAAAATATAGAATACACTATATCTGACTCATTTTGCTTGTTCTAATGTCGTCCATACCCTCTAAGTAAGCACTTCTTTAGACGGAATGGTATTAGTTTAAATAAAGCAGTTTAGGAAAGAAAAATGAGCATTACTTCTCATCCTTATTTTTCTACCCGTATTTTGCTGCTTTTTCACGCTATTTACCACGACGGTTATTCTCTTTTGCCCTGCACTGTTATATCATTGCGCCACTATTTTATGTCTGTATTAAAGGCCTGTGACTATCAAAAGCGTTATTAATTTATGCAAAAAAGTTTTCTCCAAGAAAGTGAGTAAAACTACCGCTAAAACGACTCCTAAAAAGGACGCGAAAAAAAGCGCCCAAAGTAACACTACAGTTACAACTGCATCCTTTGATAATCCATTGATTTTCTCACGAGATCAGCATCCCGTTTCGCGTAAATTACTTAGCCCAAATGCACTAAAAGTATTATATCGCTTAAATAAAGGCGGTTTTGATGCTTACCTTGTTGGTGGCGGCGTTCGTGATATTCTATTAGGTTTTAAACCTAAAGATTTTGATATTGCAACCAATGCAACACCTGATGAAATTAAAGAACTGTTTAGAAACTGTCGCTTAATTGGTCGACGCTTTCGTTTAGCACACATTGTTTTTGGTCGTGAGATTATTGAAGTGGCAACCTTTCGAGGCCATCATGATAGTGCTTCTGAACAAGACAAAAGCTGTAAAAAAACATCTAAACAAAGCGAAGACGGCATGCTATTGCGTGACAACATATACGGTAGTATCGATGAAGATGCTGAACGCAGAGATTTTAGTATCAATGCGCTGTATTACTCAGCTAAAGACTTTAAGGTCTATGATTTCGCAAATGGTGTTCAAGATGTGAACGATAAAGTAATTCGTTTAATTGGTGATCCTGAAACGCGTTATCGTGAAGATCCTGTCCGTATGTTACGAGCAATTCGCTTTGCAACTAAGCTGGATATGCAAATCAGTGATGATACTAAGGCACCGATCAAAGAGCTATCTTCATTGATGGCCAATATTCCAGCAGCGCGTTTATTTGAAGAATTCTTAAAAATGTTTATTGCGGGCAAGGCTGTTGCGAACTTTGAGCAATTACGTAGTTATAACCTCTTTGGCTATTTCTTCCCTGCCGTTGATCAAGCGCTTAACAATGAGCAAGACGAACAACGTTTTTTACTCGACTTCATTATGTTGGCGATGGAAAATACCGACAAACGCATAAACAATGATCAACGAGTAACCCCTGCCTTTTTATTCGCTGCTATGCTTTGGTATCCTTTACAAAAACATATTCAGCAAATTAAAGTCACGACTCAACTAACTCCACAAGATCTATTCTTTGCAGCCCTAAATGAAATAATGCCAGAGCAGCAGCGTAGTATTGCCATTCCGAAACGATTCCAAGCAGTCATTAAAGATATTTGGATATTGCAAGATAAGTTAGGTCGTCGCGAAGGAAAACGAGCATTTAAAACGTTAGAACACCCTAAATTTAGAGCGGGTTATGACTTCTTATTATTACGTGCACAAATAGAAGCGACACCTGAACTTGATGAATTAGCACATTGGTGGACAGATTTTCAAGAAGTATCCAATGAAGCACGTATTCAAATGATCAAAGGCGTAAAATTGCCACAAGGCTCAAAACGACGCCCTGCTAAGAAGCGCCGTAAGCCCGCAGCAAAACCATCTGAATCATAACGGCAAACTAATGCAAAAAAAAATAATGGCGTATATAGGCTTAGGTAGTAATTTATCAGACCCAAGGGCTCAGGTAATCGATGCTGCTAAAGCAATAAACAATATATCCGCAAGTAATGTTATTGCGTTGTCATCGTTGTATTTGAGTAAACCTATGGGTCCTCAAGATCAAGATGATTACATCAACGCAGTAATTGCCTTAGAAACTAGTTTATCCGCGCTTGAATTATTAGACGCCTTACAAGGCATTGAAAATTCAACTGGTCGTGTGCGAAAAGACAACCGTTGGGGGGCAAGAATTCTCGATTGTGATATTTTACTATACGGTAATGAATCTATAGAAAATGAGCGTTTAACCGTTCCTCACTATGGCATGAAACTGCGAGAGTTTGTTCTACTTCCACTAGCAGAAATTGCTCCGTCTTTACATTTACCCGACGGTAGCTCAATCAGCGAACTTGCTAGTAAAATTAGCAGTAATGGTATAATACAATTATCATTATCAACTTAATGAATATTAAAAATATTACCCTTAACAGTATACTCATTAATGCTAATCGCTTAATAAACTAATTAACCTATTCGGAAAAGTCATGGCTAAAATCACTACTGCAAGTTTGCTCAACATGAAACAGCAAGGCGAAAAAATATCAACTATTACCGCCTATGATGCCAGCTTCGCAAAACTATTTGATCAAGCAGGCATACACGCCATACTTATTGGCGACTCTTTAGGCATGGTATTACAAGGTCAAGACAGTACATTACCAGTGACCATCGACGATATGGCGTACCATACACGCTGCGTAAAACGTGGTGTAGAAGAAACTCTTATTATTGCTGACATGCCATTTATGAGCTATGCCAATGAAGAGCAAGCACTAGCAAATGCTGCACTATTAATGCAAGCCGGTGCTAGTATGGTAAAGATAGAAGGTGGTTCTTGGCTTAATGGCACCATCTCTGCGCTCGTTGAACGTGGTGTTCCTGTTTGTGCTCATTTAGGTTTAACGCCGCAATCAGTCAATATATTGGGTGGCTTTAAAGTTCAAGGTCGTGACGATAATAAAGCCCAACAAATTATTGCTGATGCAAAAGCACTTGAAGCAGCCGGCGCTCAATTATTAGTACTTGAATGTATTCCCGCGAGCTTAGGTGAAGCCATCACGCAAGCGCTTACTATTCCAACGATTGGTATAGGCGCAGGTAAAGATACTGATGGACAAATATTAGTTATGCATGATGCCTTAGGAATTGCGTGTAATTATATGCCTAAATTTTCGCGTAATTTTTTGAAAGATACCGGTGATATTAAAAAAGCTATTGAGCTTTATATTAGTGAAGTCAGTCAAGGTAACTTCCCAGGTGACGAACATATCTTCAAGTAATCATCACAAACAAGTGAATTGAATGCTAATCAGCAAAGATTCAAATATAGAAAAATTAATAAGATACTAACAATAACAAACTTATAAGAAATAACGGCAAGAAAAATTATGGAAACAGTCAGTAAAATTAGTGAGTTACGTGCGCAAGTAAGATCATGGCGTCAACAAGGTTTAACCATTGCTTTTGTTCCTACTATGGGTAACTTACATGCGGGTCATATTTCGTTGGTGACTGAAGCACTTAAGCACGCTGATAAGGTAGTTGCCAGTATCTTTGTTAATCCAATGCAGTTCGGTGTAAACGAAGACATTGAGAACTACCCACGTACGATGATTGATGATCAGCAAAAATTAACAGACGCAGGTACTGCTTTACTCTTCACGCCAACACCTGACATTATTTACCCAAAAGGCCTCGCCAAACAAAGTTTTGTTGAAGTGCCAAATATTTCAGATGGGTATTGTGGGGAAAGTCGCCCTGGCCATTTTCGCGGTGTTGCGACTATTGTCTGTAAACTATTTAACTTAGTACAACCAGACGTAGCTTGTTTTGGCTTAAAAGATTATCAACAGGTACAAGTCATTCAAATGATGGTTGAAGACTTATCGATGCCTATCACTATTATACCTGTAGCAACCACGAGAGAAGAAAGCGGCTTAGCCCTAAGTTCTCGTAATGGTTACTTAACAGCAGAAGAAAAAGCTACTGCTCCAGCCCTTTACCAAAGCTTACAATGGTTAGCTGAACAAATTAAAACTGGTTATGCTCACCAAGACAGTATTGATTTTATTGGTTTAGCTAAACAAGCAGCGAAAGCTATTAATGATGCTAGTTTACACACTGATTATCTCCATGTTTGCCACGCACAAACATTACAGCCAGCAAGTGAAGATGATACTCAATTAGTTATTTTAGCCGCGGCGCATTGCGGTAAAGCTCGTTTAATTGATAACTTGCAAGTAAACC
Organism: uncultured Colwellia sp.; assembly: GCA_913058405.1. Lineage (GTDB taxonomy): Bacteria > Pseudomonadota > Gammaproteobacteria > Enterobacterales > Alteromonadaceae > Colwellia. The sequence goes on from CAJXRC010000025.1 coordinate 25,258, forward strand.
TAGCTTAATTATCTCCGCTTTTGATTATAAATGCTCACCTAGCTTATTTTATCCGCTTAGTGAGCACATAATAAAACACTGTTAAAACCGTAGCCATGACCCAAACTCCATTAAACTCTGGCGTCATAGTAGCGAAAAAAACCGATAAAAAATCGATATTGCGCTTCTATAAAGAGAACCATTATCCCGCAAGGTTCATTGGTTTTGACCATTGTTATCTTATTAAAGTAGATGACAATATTATTGCTAGTGTGATTATCTCACAAGGTAATAAATTACAGCAAGTAAACCCAAGCACCGAACACGACTCAAATAACAGCTATCTAAATTTGCCCCCCAATAAAACGCCATACTTATTACATGCTTTGCTTGTAGCGCCCAATTACCGGCGACTAGGGTATGCAGAACACTTGCTATCACATGCAATAATTAATCATCAACCGCTAATCTGCTTTGCGCAGGAACCCCTAAGAGAACTCTACTTAAATAATGGTTTTATTCATATTGAAGATAATTCAGTTAGCCAGTATTTACCCGCTGATTTTTACAGTCGATTTCAACAGTATTCAAAAAACAAACCTGAATTGAGAGCTTTTGTGCATCAGAATCTTGTTTGATAAGGCAAACTGATAACAAGTATTTTAAATGCAGTTTTGTCTTATTTTTCGCTTATGTGTTTTGCAAGCTTAGCTTAGTCCGAAATTTAACAAGGCCAATGCTGAGCCAAGTTGCTATAACAAATGGCGCGGTAAAAGCAGGTATTGCGACTATCTCAAATCCCCTTGTAAGCACCACAGTAGACAGAAGAGCAAAAAAGATAAGCCAATACCTATCAGGATAACGATCAATAAGAGCAATTACGACTAAGCAACCATTGAAACTATAAAACCCGAGAGTTGCACTCTCATGAGAAAAACCAAACGTAATTGCAACAAGTAACCCAGTAGCGGACCCCAACATAACCCATACGACTGTCTTATAAGAACTACACAGCAAGGCACAACAAAAAACAGCACCTGAAAGCCAACTGCCTTGCAACATAACTTGCCCTACACCACTGAGCACGCCAGAGAGTAAATCAATAAGCGATGTTGATAGCGGGACAACATTTCCACCTTGATTTATTCTTGGTATTTCCCAGAAATCAATGATCAACCCAATAATCCATATTGTAAGAATAAAAGGCGCAGTCAAGGGGGGAATATTAGGTATTTTGGTCATCATCATATGCATAAGAAATGCTGATAAAGCCCCACCAAATATAACCAAGAAGAGAGATATCAAGTTAAGTGGTAAAAGAGAGAAAACAGCAATTCCAACCAGCGCAGCATTGAAGCCATAAAAGCCTTTTTTTGCACGGTCTGAATCATATTGAAATATTTCAACGATAGCTAAACTCGATAACATTGCCAGTGTGCACCCTAGCAACATCGTCGAAGAATTTATGCCAATACCAACTAAGAATAAAAAGCCAGTCACAACGTTTGATTGCAACATGATTTGAGCCGAGCTATGTAAAAAATATTTGCTACTATGCTCTAGGTGATGATTCATAACTAGATTTTCCCGAAACTAGGAGCATCACTGTCGACAGTAGCAACTATAGTTATTACTAATCTCAACGATTAAATAACGATGATGAGGAAAAATGATCTTAGGTATTCATTAGTCACTAAGGGTTATTAGCAACTAATGAGTTTAACAATTGAAGTTAGTTGTTGCTGATATATTTTATCGTGGTAATAACTTGTTCAACCGATGTAGCCCAAGCTTGTGCTGATGCATCCACTTCCTTTAACGGGTGAATTAAGTCTTCACTATGAAGCGTGATATAAGGCTTATTTAACGCAGCGCAATAACCCGCGTCGAAGGCAGCATTCCACTGTTTGTACTTATCACCAAAACGGATAATAGCAAGATCACAACGCTCAATAAGCGTTTTTGTTCGTATGGCGTTCACTTTGGCCGATTTATTATCTCGCCAAAACTGCTCTGTTTCAGCACCAAGATGATCACCCGCACTATCACTTGTCTCATGATGAGTAACCGCCGAAGAAAAGACGACAGTTAAATTACTATCCTGACAACCTTGGATAATTTTTTCACGCCAATCAGTATGAATTTCACCGGAAAGGTATACATTTAATTTCATCGTTACGCCCTATTTATCTTTAGCCAAAACTATAGATATCCATAATACATGAATTACGCGTTATTCAATATATGCAAAGCGTGGAATAACATTTCACTATATGAAAAACGATGTGGGTGATGGTGTGATTAACGTCAGCATATTCAAGACAGCAGCTATTTAAACTGAATGAGCAACTTTAGCTAGAAAACACCTAATAGATTCAATAATAAAGCCCTTCTATAGTTAACTATAGAAGGGCTTTAGAGGCATCAACTAACAAACATATACTTGTTAGCTTTTTTCTTCTAGCCGAGATTGTGGAATAATAAGATGTAATTCACTACTAAATCATATCGAAAAATACTATTTAAACTAAAGTCGTGAGTCAATTATCCACGCCACTTATAAAGGTAGCTTCCAAGGCATAACTTGAATCTATCTCGATTAACAATCTATTCTTGAGAAGTTTCTGCAAGAGGAGTCATAGTCACACTCACTTTTACATCTTTGAATCCAGCCTCTTCAAGTTGTTGCCTAATGCTATCACTGGTTGAAATATTATCATTCGCTGAACTATCACTAGTACTACGCTTATTCCTACTCGTCATTGCTGTACTTTGCTCTATGTTTTGACTTTGTAACAAGGGTCTTTCATTATTCCATATGACCTTACCTGCATATTGCTTTTCGGCAGAAAAAGTACCATTTATTGTCGTTTTCAATGGTCTTAATATCTGGCTTAGATAGTATTCTATGGTAGATAAACCATTTTGCTGAATCATCCAAGGCCAATCCCATTTGGTATTCACCCCAGGAATATTTCTATGTTCCCATTGATGCGCAATACTTTTCTCTTCGGTAGCAGAACGCCCAATAACGAAGTTTGCCGTCTCATTAGGTCTGTTTTCAGGATGACTTAATAAAGCATTACCACCCCAGCGCATAAAACCATTAATAGCTAAGTCATAGGAAATATCAGCGTCAAATTCATAAGGATAACTCACAGTAGCCTTATACAATTCTATTGAGGCATCCACCTGAGTATAAGCTGGAACTGTAGTATTATATCCCACTCTTATCTTTTTAATGTCTGTTTCACCATTACTCTCACCCCAAGTATGGCCAGCTGTAACAGTCACAGAAACTGAAGTATCAGCACCACCAGTTACGCTAGGTGACTTCCATGTGTTTTCTAACGTGACGGACCCCGAAACACTCGTGTCGTTAGACTGTGACCAATCAGTTCCTTGCGAATACTCTAAAAAAACAGTCATAACCTGAGGAATAGAAAGATCATTAACACCAGTTCCCGTTACTGTATTTATCAGCTCTTTATCAGTCACAACTCTGTTTTCTACAGCAGTAAAAGAGTCTACATCCATTACATATTGAAAATTTGAAACTGTAATAGAACTCTTCTCACCACAACGATAGCCAGAACAACTACCGTCATTACTTCCTTTAATTTCATAGCTATGATCTGCACCTAAGTTGATATCCATATCTTCACCAACATAGTTTGAACCATTACCTCCAACCCAGGCAAATCCCATATAATGTGTAAGGTATGATAAAGGCTTAATAAAATTATCTTTTTCAGCCATTAGCTCATCTTCAACTTGATAGGCTGTGCCTGCAGGTACATAAAGTGCACTACGAGTGGGGATATCAACTTTTGGCCTATTTGGATAACACCAGGTATTTCCTGCACTACCACGCTTTATCTCACCGCTATAACCGCCTCCCATAATCACCCAGTTATCAGCTAAGGCAGTAATTTGCCATTGCCCCATTTTACTGACAACTACATCATTATAACGCTCCGCTTCTGCCTTTGTTAATGCACGGTAATCACTCGCACACCTGTCTCTTATACACATCTGACGCTGCCGACGAAGAGGATAGTGTAGATC